>JALXDW010000530.1 GCA_027070385.1 Chromatiales bacterium | reverse complement strand
TATTTCACCGGTAGCGAAGATAATGGCGGTGTGCATATTAATAGTGGTATTAATAATAAAGCAGTTTACCTGATGACCGATGGTGGAACCTTTAATGGGCAAACCATTTCCGGTCTGGGTATCACCAAAGTGGCACAACTCTATTATGAAGTACAAACCAAACATTTAACCAGTGGTTCGGATTATCTGGATTTATATAATGCTTTGATACAAGCTTGCAGTGATCTGGTAACACTCAGTAGTGCCGACTGTACTCAAGTTGAAAATGCATTGCTCGCTGTTGAAATGAATCAACAGCCAGTAAAAGGTTTTAATCCGGAAGCCAGTCTTTGCCCAACGAATACTTCTGTGGGTAGTACACTTTTTTCAGATGATCTTGAGTCGGGATTGTCAAACTGGGTATTGACGCATAACACCAGCTTGTTGAGTAATGACTGGCTTGACTGGTTGACAAAGTTTCCCGGCATACCCTATGCGACATCTGGCCTTCATTCGTTATATGGGGAGAACGTATCAACCGTATCCGATAAGTATGCACAAATCAGTATAACCTTACCAAACACGACGGACAAAATATTTTTACACTTCAAGCATTCCATTGATTTGGAGGCAGTCGCAACGAATAGCCAGAATGAATATTATGATGCTGCTGTTTTGGAATACAGCACCGATAATGGTACAAGTTGGAATGATGCCGTTGATCTCATTGTGGACGGTAAAACGTACACGGGGATTATTGATCGCAATAATGCCAATCCGCTGGCAGGTCGACTGGCATTTTCATCAACCAGCCATGGCTTTGTTTCTACGCGTGTCAACTTGACATCGTTTTCCAATTCAACTTTATTATTACGTTGGCGTATCGCAACAGACAGTTCAATTGCAGCAACAGGCTGGTTATTGGATGATATCAATGTTGTGACCTGCACCACTGCAACAGGGCAGTTACCGACTGCAAATGCGGGTAGTGACCAATTCGTTAATCCAGGAGACAGTGTCAGTTTAAATGCCAGCGCGAGCAGTGATGCAGATGGGGCATTGACTTATAGCTGGGAGCAGGTCAGTGGTAAAGTTGTCAGTTTAAGTGATGTAAATAGTGCAACCCCGGCTTTTACGATGGATGGAAACGGAGGTGTTGTCGCGTTCAAGTTAACGGTGACGGATACAGACGAATTGACCGATACCGATATTGTGAATGTTATTGTTAACACTGCACCAACAGCACGAGCGGGCAATGACTTTGAAGCAGTCGAAGCAACCACGGCAACCTTGAACGGCAGTTTAAGTTCCGATACAGACGGTTCAGTGGTTGGTTATCGTTGGACACAAACAGGCGGTGATACAGTTACGCTTAATAACGCAGATACCGCAACAGCCAGTTTTACTGTACCCGCTTTTCCTGCTGCAACCCTGCGGTTTTCACTGGTTGTAACAGATAACGATGGGAATGATTCGTTAGCGGATACCGTGAATGTCACAGTCAAGTCAGCTGCGATAGTGATAAACAACTCCAGTGGTGGTGGTTGTAGTCTCAATACGAAGGCGGATTTTAATCCCTTTATGTTGCTGCTGCTGGGCTTGTCACTTTTACATATATCCATTGGCTATCGTAAAAGGAATAGACCCTAATATCTATAAAAATTGCTGACTGATTTTTTCTGCGGCCTGTTCAATATTGATAGCCGACATATCTTCGGCTGCAGTATTTTTTGCCGGATAAAATGCCAGTCGTTTATTTTCTGAATTTAAGGTTTGCCAACGTAATGCCGTGGCCGAGCGACGACGGGTATAGAAAGCCGCGGTTGGTCGGTCGAGTACCCCTGCGATATGCAAAGGTCCTGTGGAGCCACTAATAAAAATATCCGCAAAGGCCAAATGCTGGCTAAATTTTTCCAACCCCTGTTTTGATTCATATAATACTTTATGCTGGTTAATCCCCGCATAGACAGCCTCGGCTATGTGTTTCTCACCTGGTCCATAACTCACTATAATGCTGAAAGGGGTTGAGCTTTGCAGATTGTTTGCAAGCTGGGCAAACTGTAAGGCTGATAAATTTCTTGCCGAGCCGCCACTGCCTGGGTGAATAAAGATCAGGGTATGCTGCTTGTTAATATGGTGTTTTTCGAGAAATTGTTGTTTTATGTTTGCAATGGTATCAGGCTTAAAGCGTAAAAAAGGTGCTTTAACTGTTTGTAATGGGACAATATTCAGCAATGACAGTAGATGTTCGGCAAGTTCCTGATTATAACGGTGTTCCGGCTTTTCAGAACGGGAACGTCGCTGGATAACGCGCTGATTGTAAAAAATCTGGGCAATTTTAGTCGCCGGTGCAATACGGATGGGTATTTTGGCCAGCAAGGCGGCTACTGCAACACGTGTTGTGGAAAACAGCGAAATAACAGCATCGTAATTTTGTTGCCGGAATTGCCGTGCCAGAATTTTAGTTTCTTTATAATAGTGAATCTTACCGGCCTGGGGCAAGGGATCAATCATGACGTGGTCAATAAATTCGCACAATTTTGCCATTGGCGCGGTATACTGCGATACCAGAACATGAATTTCTGTATCGGGCAGGTTTTTTTTTAAGATAGCAAAGGCCGAAAAAGAAACCAGTAAGTCACCCAGTTTGTCATTACGGACAATCAGGATTTTTTTTATATTTTTTGGGGTATTGGTCGCCAGCATTAAGTAAAAGATTTTACGGTGTGATGCCGGTAAAATCCAGTAAAAGCCTGAAAATATATTCGGCAGACAAGATAAAGACGTACTGAATAAATGATTCAATAATTATTTCAATGAAAGAATAAGAAAATGAAGTTTTGGTTTGAACGAGGTGCCTGGGTATCCAAAAAGGCACAACAAAAATTTAAAGATA
>JALXDW010000529.1 GCA_027070385.1 Chromatiales bacterium | reverse complement strand
TATCCCCATATTACCCAAAGCACCATCGGTACCGGTGGTTAATGCAATTGCAAACCCCCCAGTGGAAAGAAACAAACCAATTGAACCAACCAGTGGCCAGTGACTTGGCTCCGGAAGATAATAGCTGCCTTCAGCGTGTGACATAACTACCCCTCTTTATCTTTTTTTTTAAATTAAATTTACTTTAACGCTACAGGTTGTGTATCAAAAAATGTATACGACAACGTAATAGTATCAATATTTTTTGGTAAATCCGGGTTTACCATAAACTTTAATGGCATTTTCCTGGCTTCACCTTTCTTGAATGTTTGCTGTGTAAAACAAAAACATTCGATCTTCGTAAAATACTTGGTTGCATTACCGGGTAAAATTCTCGGTACTGCCTGGGCTATGACATCACGCCCCGTTAAATTTTTTGCATAAAAATCAACAGAGTTCATAACACCGGGATGCACTACGACTTCTTTTTGCAATGCTTTAAATTCCCACTTCATACCACTATTTAATGCGGTAATGAATTCAATCTTTACATTCCGCGCTAAATCTTTATGTGCAGCCATGTCCTTTACAACCTGTTGCTGCGCACTTGGATCGTATGTGCCTGATTCAATATCTGCAAAACGCCCAACACCAAAAAACTGACATACAACACTGTACAAAGGTACTAATGCATAACCAAAACCAAACATTGCAATAACAACGATTAAAAGTTTAACTGCCGTTTTGTTATTACTTGCCGTGGTTTTAGTATCTGTTTTCATTTTTTAAGCACGAATGAATAACCAGGCATAAAATATAACGACCACAATAACCAATATGGTAACCGTTCTGCGTACACCTTTTCTTTGTTCTTCATCCACTCTATTTATCTCTGTATTTAACGTTTACCAATCAATCTATAACAATTAATAATGGCGTGATGCGGCACCTGAGAAATTACAAGTGCCGCATCTCCAGGTTTACTTAACTGTCGGTGGTGTTACATGGGTATGATAAGGCGCTGGAGAAGCAACTTCCCACTCAAGACCTTTTGCATCTTCCCATACTTCACTTGATACTTTTTCGCCACCTTTAATACATTTAATAATGATGTAAAGGAATAACAACTGTGTACCACCGAAGATAAAGGCACCGATTGATGAAATTTGATTGAACTCCGCAAACTGTAGTGCATAGTCAGGAATACGACGTGGCATACCTGCTAAACCCAGGAAGTGTTGCGGGAAGAACAAAATATTCACCGAAATGGTTGATACCCAGAAATGCCATTTCGCAAGTGTGATATCAAACATGTTGCCTGTCCATTTTGGCAACCAATAATAAACACCACCAATAATCGCAAACAAGGCACCGGTTACCAATACATAATGGAAATGTGCTACGACAAAGTAAGTATCATGGTATTGGAAGTCAACTGGAACAACACCCAACATCAAGCCAGTGAAACCACCGATTGTAAACAGGAATACAAACGCGATAGCCCATAACATAGGTACTTCAAATGTCATAGAACCTTTCCACATTGTGGCCGTCCAGTTAAACACTTTAACTGCTGTTGGTACCGCAATCATAACGGTTGCATACATAAAGTAGAGTTCACCGGCTGCTGGCATACCTACTGTAAACATATGGTGAGCCCATACGATAAACGACAGGAATGCGATGGCTGCGGTTGCATAGACCATTGATGCGTAACCGAACAGAGGCTTACGTGCAAAGGTAGGAATGATTTGCGAAACAATACCGAATGCAGGAAGAATCATTATGTAAACTTCAGGATGGCCAAAGAACCAGAATACGTGCTGGAACAAGACTGGGTCACCACCACCGGCTGCATCAAAGAAGCTGGTACCGAAGTATTTATCAGTTAACATCATGGTTACTGCACCAGCCAGTACTGGCATTACTGCAATCAGTAAGAAAGCGGTGATTAACCATGTCCATACGAATAAAGGCATTTTCATTAATGTCATGCCTGGTGCACGCATGTTCAGAATCGTTGCAATAATATTGATAGACCCCATGATGGATGAGAAGCCTAACAAATGCACTGCAAAGATAAAGAATGCAAGCTTGTCGTACTGACCTGAAAGTGGCTCATAGAAAGTCCAGCCAAAAGCCGGGCCCTGGCCTGCCATGAAATCACCACCGATGAACATAGGTGCAACTAATAATGTTGCTGCAAACGGAAGAATCCAGAAGCTCCAGTTATTCATACGTGGTAACGCCATATCCGGTGCACCAATCATAAGGGGTACTTGCCAGTTAGCAAAACCTACCATCGCTGGCATGATGGCACCGAATACCATGATTAAACCATGAAGGGTTGTCATCATGTTGAAGAAGTTAGGATTAACCACCTGCATGCCGGGTTGAAATAATTCAGCACGAATAACCATGGCCATGGCACCACCAATAAATAACATGGTGAAAGCAAACCATAGATACATAGTACCGATGTCTTTGTGATTGGTTGTAAACAACCAGCGTTTAATACCTGTAGGATGATCGCTCATTTTATAATCTCCCAATTAACGCGCAGCTTTAGCTGCTGCTGGTTGAACGGTATCGCCGGTGTTATTACCCCAAGCATTACGCTCATATGTAACAACAGCTGCGATGTCTGCATCTGATAACTGTGGACCAAACGGAGGCATAATACCTTTACCGCCAATAACCAGTTTCAGATGATCTGTAATAGATCCGGTTGTCGCCACTTTAGAACCTTTAAGTGCCGGGAAGGGCCCGCCACCTGTTCCGTTCGCCTGGTGACACGCTGCACAATTCGCTTTATAAACCGTTTCACCTTTCGCCATTAATTCAGCTTGAGTAAACGTTTTATTTGAATCGCCAGCGGCAGCAGCAACAGCGGCTTTTTGGCTCTTA
>JALXDW010000528.1 GCA_027070385.1 Chromatiales bacterium | reverse complement strand
CACCTGCATCCTTACAGGCATTTTTGCCATGCATAACAGCAATTTCTTTGGTACGGATAGTATCTATCCAGTAAAAGATAATCACTATCAGGCTAAATAAAATAAGGAATTCAGGTACGGTCATTGTTTAATTATACGCTGTTATCCATACAAGCTAAATGCCAGTAAACAAAATATCCCGTACAATACACCAATGAAACAGGTTGATGTGATTATTATTGGTGCCGGTGCAGCAGGTCTGATGTGTGCCATTGAAGCCGGCAAACGAGGCAGAAAGGTGGTCATACTGGACCATGCTAATAAACCCGGCAAGAAAATTCTGATGTCAGGAGGTGGCCGTTGTAATTTTACCAATTACACTGTCGAAGCCGATAATTATATTTCCAGTAACCCACATTTCTGTAAATCGGCTCTGAGCCGTTATACTCAATGGGATTTTATAGAACTTGTTGAGCAACATGGCATTGCCTATCATCAACGTGATCACGGACAATTATTTTGTGATAATAGTTCAAAAGATATTTTGTCGATGCTATTGGCCGAAGTACAAAAATATCCGATCAGTATTCAGTTAAACCATACCATTAAACAGATCTCTAAAAAAACAAAGGAGCCCTATACGGTTGAATCCCAAATGGGGCAATATCAATGTGATTCACTGGTGATTGCCAGTGGAGGGCTTTCAATTCCCAAAATGGGTGCCAGCCCTTTTGGTTATAAAATTGCTGAACAATTCAATTTAAAGATTATCCCGACATCAGCAGCACTGGTACCTTTTACATTTCAACATACGGACAAACAACGCTTTGAAACACTGTCCGGTATTGCCATCAATAGTATCGTTTCGTGCAGGAATAAACAGTTTAAAGAAAATACTTTATTTACCCACCGAGGTCTCAGTGGACCGGCTATTTTACAAATATCATCCTACTGGCAACCAGGTGATCATATTGAAATTAATTTGTTGCCTGATATATCGGTAACTGAGCATCTACTTTGTTCTATGAACGCGCACCCCCAACAAATATTAAAAACGGCTTTAAATCAGCAGCTACCAAAACGTCTGGTGACGGTATTTTTTGACAATCGCTTTTTAGAAACAAAGCTGCATTCCCTTACAAACCAACAGATTGATTTTATCAGCAAACAACTGCATCATTGGAAAATAAAACCCAATGGCACAGAAGGTTACCGTACTGCTGAAGTCACCCGTGGGGGTGTCGACTGTAATGAAATTTCCTCCAAAACCATGCAGGCAAATAAATACCCTGGTTTATATTTTATTGGTGAAGTCCTGGATGTAACCGGTTGGCTGGGCGGTTATAACTTTCAATGGGCATGGTCATCAGGTTGGTGTGCCGGCCAGTACGTTTAAGATTATTACTATACAAGGCATCAAAATGACAACAAATGAATTATTAACCTTATTAGAATCTCATCCCGAAACCGTTAATTTTGAAGATGTTATTCGGGTCATTGACACTGAATACTCTTACACGCCTTCACGCTTTACAAATGGAAAAGGAAGTGACCTGGTCGTCAGTGAAGCAGAAACCAATGAAGGCTCATGTAAGATATTTGCATTTGCCAAACTGAATCAACTATCCAAACAACAGACATTGGCCTGCTTTGGCAGATATTATCGTGAGGATGTTTTACAACACCCCGATAATACCGATCATGCCAATATTCGCAACTTGATTAAATATAGCCTGGACGATATCCAGTTTGATACTCCTGCGTTAACAAGCAGGTAAGTTTATTTTGGATGACTGTTTGCCCGATATCCATCAGTCAATGTTTTCATAAAGGCAACAAGATCCTTAACATCCTGCTCGCTGAGTTTTAAATCACCCAGCTCATCTTTATTTACATTTTCAGGCACTTCAGGTTTTGGCCATTTTTTTGTATCACGTGTGTTATAAAAATCGACCACTTCTTTTAATGTTTTAAAAACACCGTTGTGCATATACGGTGCCGTCCGTGCAATGTTGCGCAGTGTGGGAACACGAAACTTGCCGTTTTGGGCAGCGTCTTTCACAATGGCACCTAAACCAAGATCGATATAATCTTTTCCGGCAGGGTTAAACTGTTTTGCCTGTTTGTAAAACGGGTTTTGTGGATTGGCCGGCACGCCTAAATTATCGTAACTATAATCTGTGAATAAGGCCGGCTGTGTTTTTGTTGGCTTGTTAGGATGACAAGCCGCACAATTTCCTTTGTCTTCGGCTTCAAAAATTTCCAAACCACGGCGTTCTGCTTTTGTTAAAGCGGCTTTGCCTTGCAGATACAAATCGTATTTGGAAGAAAAGGGATTAAGTTCTTTGCTGCGTTCATAAGCAGCAATTGCCTGAGTAACCTGGGTTAACGTTTGTTCGGCATTGACCAGTGTGTTATGGCCAAATACTTTTTTAAAGGCCGTTGTATAGTTAGCCGCTTTTAACTTTTGCAGTAATGTGTCTTTATTCGGCACGGCCATTTCCAATGGGTTAAAAAGAGGGCCTTTCGCCTGGGATTCAAGCGTATTTTCCCGACCATCCAGAAATAAACCACCAATATACAGCTTTTCCGTTTTATCGAAGTGAAGGGGTGGAATATAAGCCGCATAGGCAATAGTAGGCGTATTACGGTTCCCAAATCGATGCCGGATTGCGCCCGCAGCAACCGGGGTCGGTGGAGATTGTTGGGGTAATGCAAAACCGGAGTCAGGTGCATGACAACTCGCACACGCCTGACCAGCCGGTTCAGATAAACGGGTATCTAAAAACAGGCGTTTGCCTAAAAACTGTAGTGGTGTTAATTCAGCACTGCTGTCTTTTTCTGCCGAATTTACATAACTACTTGTTAATAAAAGAAAAAAGAACAGAAATAAGGGTGTTTGTAGTAC
>JALXDW010000527.1 GCA_027070385.1 Chromatiales bacterium | reverse complement strand
GAATACTTCAATGTCATTCTGTTTTTGCAATTCTGAAAGCGAGTGAACAAGTTTGCCTGTATCATCGGTGAAGGTAGGAACAAGAATGCTGAAAGCATCGCCCATTATTTCTTTTAATGCTTCAATTACAGAGTGATCAATGGCGTTATTTTCTGACATTGCGATACCTCTTTAGTCCGGTTATGTTGCTTGTTGGCGAGTTGTTTGTTGTTTCAAATATTTTGCCAGCATATTGTATAGATCATCTCTGACTATGGGTTTGGGTAGATAATCATCCATACCAACGGCCAGGCAACGTTCACGATCTTTGTCGTGCGCATTGGCAGTCAAGGCAACAATCGGGGTATGCGGATTGATATTGCCTTTAACTTCGTTGGCTCTGATTTGGCGTGTTGCATCAAAGCCATCAAGTACCGGCATTTGGCAATCCATTAAAATCAGATCGTAAACAGTGTTTTCAGTTTTTAGCACCGCCTGTTGGCCATCATTGGCTATATCCGGTGTGATTGAAAAATTTTCAAGTATTGTTTTTGCAACCAGTTGATTAACCAGGTTATCTTCAACCAGGAGAACTTTTCCGCTAAGTGGTAAAAATTGATTTGTTTGCCCGGGTTTATTTTTATCTTGTCGGGGTTGCGCACTTGTATTGATATTCAAATTCAGCGTGAACCAGAAAGTAGCTCCTTGATCGGCTTTACTGTTTACACCGATCTTGCCTCCCATTAAATTGACAAGTTGTTTACATATTGCCAATCCCAATCCTGTTCCACCAAATTTTCGGGTGGTTGATGAATCTACTTGGGTGAAATCAGAAAATAATTTTCCTTGTGCATCCTGGTTAATACCGATGCCCGTGTCAGTAACATTAAAGACTAAACCGACTGTTTGATGGTCATCTTTTATAGAGCCGGAAATTTGTATTTTAACCAAACCTTGTTCGGTAAACTTGATCGCATTACTGACCAGATTTTGTAAGATTTGCTTAATCCTTAAACTATCACCCTTTAAATGTATTGGACAGTTTTCATCTATCTCATAGTTGAGCTGAATGTTTTTTTCAGCAGCTTTACTTTTAAACAGACTAATGACTTCTGTTATTATTGTATCCAGGTTGAACGGAGTCTCCTCAAGTTCCATTTTCCCGGCTTCAATTTTGGAAAAATCAAGCACATCATCAATGACCCTAAGGAGGGAATTTCCGGAGTCGAGAATAGTATTAACATAAAGTTGTTGTTCTTCAGTCAGGTCTGTTGTGGTTAGCACCTGTGCCATGCCTAGCACACCGTTCATGGGGGTGCGTATTTCATGACTCATTGTTGCCAGAAAATTACTCTTGGCAATAGAGGCTGCTTCAGCACGGGTTTTCTCAATGGCTAACTGTCGGGTGCGCTCTTCTATCTTTATTTCAAGCACTTCATTTTGTTCACGCACTTTCATGTTAAGTGCCGATGCTTCAATAGTGTTGGCACAATTTAATAAAATAACAGATAACAATCCGAGTGTTGTTTCATTGATGCTTTCACTATTAAATTCAAAAGTGGCAATAAACATGCCGATTACTTTTCCGCGAATGGCAACAACATGGAACAGTCTTGACGGATGTTTTTTGTCCCCATGCAAAACTACAGCGCGATTCTGGTTCAGTGCCCAGGCAAACGTTCCTTCCTTGATGGCAGTGTCTGATATCTGCCTGATAGAGTCTGAAGCATTTTCAGGTTGGCAATAGCTTAAATTAAAATCCAGTCCATCATCATCAAGTAGTAAGAATCCCATTTCAGACAATGACATGATTTTACGAATTCGCAACCAGACTGCATCGAGGATAATGGTTGTGTCCGGTTCACCATCAAATTGCAGCAAGACATCGTCAGGGGTCGCAATAATATGCAAAGCATCAATAAGTTGGCTATGCATTTCTGCCATGTATTGTGTCTTGTTTTCCGGCTTCATGCCGCACCCGAAGTTGCTATTACTTCATTGGGGTCGTCAGCACCAAGAACAAAGTCAATGGCAATATTGTATTGTTTTTGCAATTCATCAATCACGGTATTAACAATGGCATCGGGTAGCCCGATACTCTCCCATGCCTGATTATCCAGTGCTGGAACAAGGTGTTCACCGCTGCTGCCGAGTTGCAGGCTGTTGGCAATAATATCTGCAACGTGAATAACAGCAACTTCATCTTTGAAATCTGCACTGCTTCGAGGATTATGATGATAGGCAGTCGAATCGACTAATTGTTGTGGAAGTTTCCATTCTTTGAGTAACAGGCCGCCAAGTTTTGCGTGATGAAACCCCAGTGTTTCTTTTTCCACTTTAAATAATAATTGCTGACTGTGTTTCGCCTGTTGCATCATCGTACGCATTTCAGAGGGTATTTCTTTAAACATGATCAGACGACCAATGTCGTGCAATAAACCGGCAAGAAAAAAATATTCTACATTGGCGGCTCGTCTTAAAGACGCAATAATCCGGGCACTTACCGCACAGGCAATACTGTGACGCCAGAACATTTCCATGTTAATCAATTCTTCCGGTATATCGTTAAACAGTTTCATGACTGAACTGGCCAGGACGAGGGCCCGTAACTGTTGCGTTCCGATAATAGTAATGGCCTGTGAAACGGAATCAATTTTACTGGGAAAATTGAACATGGCACTGTTTGCAAGACGTAATAAACGTGCCGACAAGGCGGTATCTTCGCTTAAAATATCCACCAGGTATTGATTGCTGCAATTTGCACTATTGAGTGCTTCATCTATTTTGACATAGATTGTGGGTAAACTCGCGACTTGCAATGTTCCCTTAATGATATGTTCTGCACTGCGAGCCACTTATGATACCTTGTTATCCATATAATTATTTTTCCAGTAATCAAAAAGACTCTGAATAAC
>JALXDW010000526.1 GCA_027070385.1 Chromatiales bacterium | reverse complement strand
CAAGAATGGATGTAACTTTTTTATTGAGAATAAACCCTGATAGTACCATCACTTATCAAAAAATAAGTATTGAAAAAGCACTAAAAAATCCGCAGTCTAAAGATAACTTAGTTCTTCAACCAAGAGATATTTTAAGAGTACTTTCCTTAACCAACTATGCAGATAAAGCCACTATTTCTATTGAAGGAGCAGTACGCAATCCAAGTGTACATGCTTTTGATTTAGAGGGAAATCTAAGAGTAGATGATGCGATTACTTTAGCTGGAGGTTTACAAGATGAAGCCATTGACTTTGCCTATATCAAACGAACTGATCCAAAAAACAGAAAACAAAAAGAATACCTTCGAATAGACTTAAAGAATGCACTAAGCAATCCCAATTCATCAGATAATATCAAATTAAAACCCTTTATACAACGAAGTGATGGCTCTGCTAAAGGTGACTGGGATGTTGGTATTACGATAGATATACTCGAAGCGGCGAGAAGCGTGGAAACTATTATATTACTATCAGGCGATGGAGATTTTGACCTGTTACTTGACAAAATAACAGCAGATCATGGTGTACAAGCTGAAGTCTATGGTGTGCCATCCCTTACTGCCAACTCACTTATTAAAGCCGCTAGTATTTATCATAAAATTGAAGAAGATTTATTACTCTAGGCTATACTCAGCTTGCATCGTTTAATTTCAAACCAGCTATTCATACCCTGTTCATTATTTCATTGATATCAAATGATTCTGAAGTATTAACAGATATCACTGAGGGTACTTCATCTTTAGACAGTGGCTCCCAATTTTGAAGTTGATATTCCAGCACTGCAAGATCGGCATCAGAAACGTCCTGTTTACGTTCTACAATCCGCTGTCGCAATACCTCTACTGGCGCAGTCACTTCAACTATCAAATAAGGTACAGACAAACGGTTAGCCAGTTTGCAAAAGGGTTTGCGCTGAGCATAGGTTAAAAAAGCTGCATCAACGATGACCGTGTAACCTGACCTTAGAATCCCTTCTGCCAACCCTAGCAATTTTGCATATGTTTGCAGTGATGCTGCTGCAGAATAAATCCCTGCATTGATCTCACTGGAACCCTTGTCATCCAGGCCAATATTAAATAGTCGCTTTCGCTCAACGTCTGAACGAATGCGTATTGCCCCGGTTTCATCAACTATTTTCTGAGATACGGTACTTTTTCCTGATGCAGATACACCACGCATAATAATAAGCCTGGGGTTTGTTTTCTCGGTATAAGTGACAGCCAATTCAAGATAAGAATTAAATTCCGAAAATAATATATCTGTTTTTTCTGTTGTCATACCTGCCTGCGCAACTTCCTGTTCCAGACGCAAGGCATCAACCTTGGCTCGCACCATCGCACGATAGCAAAGATAAAATGGAAGCACGGAAAGACCCGCATAATCACCAGTGGCTTCAAGATAGCTGTTTAGAAAGTGACTGGCTAATTGCGGTTGTTGTCTGTCTTGCAAATCCATAACCAGAAAAGCAATTTCACTTATCACATCAATCCAGCGTAATGCTGCATTAAATTCGATACAGTCAAATGCCAACGGTTTTCCATCCAGCCAGACCAGGTTACGTAAATGCATATCGCCATGGCATTCACGCACAAACCCCTTATTTTTACGCTGTTCAATATAAGAACCAAGCTTTTTAAACTCAGAAAGACTCCATTGTTGAAGCTGTTTTAATACATCATCAAATAAATCTGTTTTTATATGTTGATTAATCTGCTCGAAATTTTCTAGTACAGGTTGATAAACCCTCTCTTTATTACCGTAATCCATATGATTACCGGCAATTGAGATATTTTTATGAAATTCAGCGATACGTTTTGCTATCGCATCCATATGTTGCAAGGTTAAATTGCCAGCTGCCAGCATATGATCGAACTGTGCAGATTGTGGAAACTCCCGCATTTTCACTGCATATTCAAATGCAATACCCTTTTTTGATATAATCGGCTTATTCGCCGAGCCGCTAATAGAGACAACTTCAATATAAATAACATCCGCCAGTCTGCGATTTAGATTGAGCTCCTGTTCACAACAGATACGTCTTTTTTCAAGCGTTGAAAAATCAAGAAAACCAAAATTAACCGGTTTTTTGATTTTATATGCAAACTTGCCCGTTAATACAACCCACGAAATATGTGTTTCAATAAGCCTGATGTTTTGAACTGGATGGTCGTAAACCTCAGGACGAAGCATACTGGATATATTAAACATGATATGACTTCATTGTATATGTTCTCATTTGACGGTTAACTTGATTTTATTATGCTGACTTTTCCAGAACATTAAAAACCATATCAACAGTTATGCTCAATTTATCCAGATAACTTGCAGCTTCTTTGCCTTCCTTGCTGGCTCGATAAAAATGCGGTGTCATTAAAAGCAAGTCCCGAATTTGAGCTTGTTCAAGTGCAGCCGTTTGAAAGTGTAATGAAACCTTATTAACAAGGGAAAACCCCTGTTGGTCATCATACGATGCGCCTTGCGACTCGTCTTTGTTAACATCAGTATAAATAACTTGTCTTAATTCTTTTAGATGATCAGGGCCAGGCTCAACCAGAATTATTTTTCCACCCGTTTTAAGCGCATGACTAAAACCTTCAAAACTGTGAAAACCAAACACACATAAAATAATATCCACACTACCTTTACAAACAGGTAGCTGACGATTAGTGCCCACAAGCCAGGTTATTTTTTTATTTCTTTTGGCTGCTGCCAGAATTGCATGTTTGGATATATCCAGTCCAATCAAGGAAACCATGGACTGCCCCGGGTTGCGTTCCAATTCATTCGCAATATGATCTAAATAATAACCTTCGCCACAACCGGCATCCAGCAAACATATCTCTTTAGTATCACTAATAAGC
>JALXDW010000525.1 GCA_027070385.1 Chromatiales bacterium | reverse complement strand
CCTTTTGGATGGTTTATTAAAAGCCTTTTTAAACCTGGATGAAGTGATTCGGATTATTCGTAAAGAAGATGAGCCCAAAGCCAAGTTGATCAAGCGCTTTAAATTATCCGATGTTCAGGCTGATTACATTCTGGATACGCGTTTAAGACAGCTGGCGCGTCTTGAAGAAATGAAAATCAAGGCTGAACAAAAAGAATTAAAAGCTGAGAAAGCCGAAATTGAAAAGATTCTGGGTTCCAAAGCACGTTTAAAAACACTTATCAAAAAAGAATTAAAAGCCATTCTTGAAAATTATGGTGACAAACGTCGTTGCAAGATCGTATCGCGTGAAGCTGCACAGGCAATGGATGAGTCAGCATTGATCAGTGCTGATCCGATTACTATCATTCTGTCACAAAAAGGGCTCGTGCGTGCAGCGAAAGGCCATGATATTGATCCTTTTGAATTAAACTACAAAGCCGGTGATGCTTGTCAGGCTTTTGCTTTAGGTAAAAATAACCAGATAGTTGTCTTCATTGATTCAACCGGCCGTACCTACACTACAATGGGACATACTTTACCATCTGCTCGCGGTCAAGGTGAGCCTTTAACCGGGCGATTTACCCCTCCACCGGGTGCCAGTTTCTGTGGAGTGATGGCCGGTAGCCCAGATCAATTATTCCTGCTTGCCACCGATGCAGGCTTTGGTTTTGTTACCAGCCTTGAAGAAATGGTTACCAAAAATAAAAAAGGTAAGTCCGTTATCAAAGTACCTGAAGGGGCAACAGTGTTACCACCTGTTCCGGTAACGAATATGGAAACAAACTGGGTAGTGGCTGCGACTAATGATGGCAACATGCTTATCCATCATATTGCCGAATTGCCTCAGTTACCGAAAGGTAAGGGGATTAAAATTCTCAATATTCCTCCGGCTAAATCAAAGAATCATTCGGAATATTTGGCAGCTGTCACAGTCATCAATGAAGATGATGCTCTATCTGTTTATTCCGGTAAACGTCACAAAATATTTGAAGCTTCCGATATGGAGCCGTTTGAAGGTGAACGCGCACAGCGGGGACGCAAGTTACCACAAGGTTACCGTAATGTCTGGCGATTAGCGCCGGTTGTTGAAGTTGAAGAAGAGTAAAGATTAGTTTGTTGTTTCCGGAAGATTGATATTACTGGTGTGATGACTCAGGCTTTGTAATTTTTTCAGTACTTTTTTGGCTCGATGTATATAATCATTTAATTTTTGGTTGCCTGGCGCAAGCTGATGCAGTTCACTCCATAAATTCAGAGCGGCCTGTATTCGTCCCTGACTGTATAATTCCTGTCCCTGCTTGATACCCTTTTTCAATGCATCGTAGATATGAAGATCCAGTTCTTTCTTTAGCTGAATAATTTTTTTATTTGACTTGTCCTGTTGGTATAAGGCAAGTATTTCTTTTCTGTATTGAACAAGCTGTGCATTTGTTTTTACATGCGCAAGTTGCTTGTGAATGACTTTGATGGACTTCTTATGCAATTTTATTTTTTTCTTGCGTAGTTTTTTAAGTTTTGAATGTAATGCACGGATTCTTTTATGCGTTGTTTTTGTTACAGCCAGATTTTCTGCAATCGTTAAGCATTCTTCTGCTAATTGCACATCCTTATTTTTGATACCGTCTTCTGCACAGATAATTAGTTTTTCAGCGGTAAGTGCTATTTCTCTAATGTGTGAGCGTAGTAGTTTTTTTGCCTTTCTGTCATCCGGATTGACCTGGGCGATTTCTTTGGTAGTGGCTGTTTTTTTACTTAATGTCTTGGCATTGGATACAAGTAATTTATTTCTGAGTTGCTTCAGATATTTATCCCGTTTTGTAATAAATTTTTTACGCGCTTGTTGCAGTCTTTTACTTTTTGGCAGTTTTTCCAGAGCTGAATCATAGGTTTTCATTGCTTTGGCCCACTGCTTGTTGTCCGCCTGTGTACGAGCCTGGCGGAGAGCTTGCTGTTCAAATTGATGGGCAAGAGCTTGAATTCGTTTTTTCTCTGACATTAAAAAAACATAATTAAAATGATCAGGACGAATAAAATCAAGGGTGTCCAGTGCAAGACCGTATTTTTCTTCTTTCACAAGTTGCTCAACGCGTGCAGCAACATTGTCACTTTTGGAATAAATATAGGCGCAATTGGATAAACCAAACTGCATGCCAATCAGGCTAATAAGTATCAGAAGTTTTTTCATGCAACAAATTTTTTAGCAAGTACAGTTGTTATATGTTGATCAATTTGTTCTGTATAAGGTGATTTAATATCCGTCACAATATAGGTTGTAACCGGTTCGGCTATACCGCGTAACTCAATGGATTTATGGCGATGTGCAATAATACGCCATTGGATATCGGCTGATTTCACCATTGTGTCAGTGATCACTATCTGGCCACTTTCAGCAGCAGTATGTAGACGGGCAGCAAGATTTACGGCTTCACCTACAACGGTATACTGCATACGATCATTCGACCCCATATTCCCTGCAAGCATTTCACCACTGTTAACACCAATTCTAAAATGGACAGCTTGTTTGCCCTGTTGTTCACGTAAGGCATTCAGACGTTGAATTAATCGCTGAATCATAATGGCACAGCTTATTGCATTGAACTGGTGATCAGGATCTTCTTGTGGAACCCCAAATACCACCATGGCACAGTCTCCCATGTATTTATCGATGGTACCGTTGTAAAGCTCACATGCCATTGAGATATAAGTAAAATATTCATTTAATAGATTAGCCACTTCTTTGGGGGGTAATTTTTCCGACATACTGGTAAAACCAACAATATCCGCAAACAATGCTGTCGCCTGAACATGTTGCCCCCCTAATTGAATACCATCAAGGTTATCCATGATTTGTTTAGCAACATTGGTGGAAACAAATCGTGAAAA
>JALXDW010000524.1 GCA_027070385.1 Chromatiales bacterium | reverse complement strand
GTATGAAAGATGTTATTTCCTCGGCTTCGTATGCCAGTTTTATTAATACCGTTAAAATCGATCATATTGTCTGGAAAAATGAAGTTTATAAGGTCTTGACCGGAAAAAGTCAGCAATCAGTGGCTGATTTTGCAATGCACACAGATTGTCGCTTGGGGAAATGGTATTTTGAGGGGGATGGTAAAGCACGGTTTGCAAATTTACCGGCTTTTCAACAGCTGGATGCCCCTCATCAGCAAGTGCATGACTCGGGCGTGGCGGCATTACAATATATGGAAAATAAAGAGATTGATAAGGCATTGGCTGAAATTAATAATATGGAACAAGCAAGTAATGAGGTATTGGAGTTATTAGCCCAGCTTTATGAGGAAATTCAGCAGCAGCCGGAATCGGATAGCCCTTCAGAAGCTGAAGAAGACATTTTGTTTTAACATGTTAAAGTATATTAACTAGCTGATTTTTCACTTATCGGGTAAAGACTGCTAGTCTTTCATAAACCATACTGGAAATGGAGATGACGGCTCGGTATGCCTGTATTAAGTTGGCTTATTGCTATATTGATGGGTGCCTGCTTCTATGCAGGTAGTCATTTCCTGCTTCATCATATTCATACCCGTCAGCAACAAGCACGTAAAAATCTTCACTTGTATTTCAGTATCATGTGTTTTTCTGTTGCTGGTTTTATGGCCGCTGAACTGGTGGCCTATCAATCTGTTAATCCAATGGACTATGTGCTGGCCTATAAATGGCGTGCGGGGTTTGCGCTGTTTACCTTCACTTTTTGGAGTTGGTTTGTTTACAGTTACACGGGGGTTGGTTCAAAGAAATGGATTTGGCCATTAAGCTTGTATGCCTTTATACAATTAATACCCAATATCTTTCGGCCTTATGGTGAGTTCTTTGACACGCTTCCAGATATAAGTTTACTTACATTGCCTTGGGGCGAGCAGCTGGCAGTGCATGTTGTAAATAAAATGAACTTCTTTGGTTTATTAGTATGGTCAAATTTATTGTTACAGTTGGTTTACTCTTTTTATGCGGCTGTTTGTCAGTACCATCATGGTCAGCAGCGTCAGGGATTAATGTTATTACTGGGCTTGTCCGTTAGCAGCATTTTTATTATTGAAACCCTGCTAGTACGGCTAGGGTTGCTGGATTATATTTCTTTGGGCTCCTTTAGTTTTCCTGCTTTACTGTTGGTAATGAGTATCGCTTTGCACCAGGAATTCAGGCAACGAATACAACGACTTTCATCCATTCTTGATCATCTTCCTGCTATTGTTTATATGAAAGATAATAAGGGTAAATACTTGATGGTTAATCATGAGTATGAAGTGCTTTTTAATATAAGCAATAATAAAATAGTTGGGCAAACCGACTATATCTTGTTCGACGAAGATACTGCAGATACTCTCTGGGAAAATGACCGGAAAGTTTTGAAACAAAAACAGGTGATAGAATTTAATGAAGAAGTAAAATCTTCAACGAATGAATTACGCACATACCATTCCATAAAATTCCCGATATTTGACAGTCAGAACAATGCCTATGCCGTTTGTGGTATTTCAACAGATATAACGGCTAGCCGACGTGTAAATGAAGCATTACGGAGTATTGCAACCGGGGTTTCCGTGCAGTCAGGTAAAAACTTTTATCAACAAATGGTTATTCAGTTGGGTGAACTTTTTAATGCAAAATATGCTTTTATTGGTGTGCTGGATGAGCGACAACAGGTAAAAATAATAGCCCTGTCTGAAGAGGGTAGGATTGTTGATAATTTTAGTTATCTATTAAAAGGGACTCCATGTGAAAATGTTGTTGGCCAACTCACTTCTTTTTATCCTGCAAAAGTACAGGAATTATTTCCCGATGATCATATGTTGCAAGAGTTAGGGCTTGAAAGTTACATCGGTGCACCACTATTCGATGCAAATAATAACCCGATAGGTTTAATGGTGGTTATGGATACAGAGCCCATGCATGAGATCTCAAGATTAAAATCGGTACTGGAAATATTTGCAGCACGTGCAGCTGCAGAAATTGAACGTGTTAAAGCAGAAGATCATATCCGGCAGTTGGCTTTTAATGATTATTTAACCGGCCTTTCCAATCGGGCTGCCTTGCATGAATACATTCGGACAATATTAATTACAGTCAAAGAAAACTCATTGATTGGTGCAATGTTGTTGATCGATTTGGATCACTTTAAAACAATTAATGATGCTCTCAGTCATGAAGTCGGCGATCAGGTTTTGAAAATGGTGGCTGATCGTTTGCAAAAAGTGATTGGTCAGGAGGATTTTGTTGCCCGGATAGGGGGGGATGAATTTGTTGTAGTGATATTACGAGAGCCATCATCCCCATTGAAGAAAACGATAGAGACGATTGCACATAAAGTTGTAGATGAATTGAGTAAACCTTTACATCTGGATAAGCGAATTTTAAATATCGGTGCAAGTGTGGGTGTTGTGTTATTTCCTGAGCAGGCGGGTAGCGAAGGAGATATTATGCGGCGTGCAGATATGGCACTGTATCAGGCAAAAAATAAAGGACGGGGTCTGGTGCAATTTTATCAGGCAGCAATGCAGCAACAGGCAGATGAGCGTTTACAGATAGAACGTGGTTTGCGCCATGCAATAGAAAAAAATGAATTAAGTTTGCATTATCAGCCACAACTGGATATTTATGGTGAGTTGATAGGTGTGGAAGCTTTATTGCGCTGGAACTATCCAAAGTTAGGGCAAGTACCACCGGATAATTTGATTCCTGTTGCGGAAGAAACCGGTTTAATTCACGCAATAAGTGAGTGGGTTTTTCATGAAGCATGTCGACAATATAAACAATGGCAAAAAGATAATATTCCTTTTAATGGGCATATTTCAATTAATGTCAGTGCATGGCAATTTGCTGCTCCGGAGTTTGTTGGCAATGTC
>JALXDW010000523.1:7675-9752 GCA_027070385.1 Chromatiales bacterium | reverse complement strand
GCGGTAAAAGTTTAAAAATCATCCACACAACCCTTACCAACACGCAAAATTTTAATTTCTGCATTTTGCAGGGCAATCACCGTGGTGGGTTCGCTGCCAAAGTGGCCACCATCAATGACCAGATCCACCTCATGTTCCAACCGTTCACGAATATCTTCCGCATCCGTCATAGGCATCTCTTCACCCGGCAGGATCAGCGTGCTGCTCATGAGTGGTTCATTCAGTTCTGCCAATAACGCCATGGCAATATGATTATCCGGCACCCGAATGCCAATAGTGCGTCGCTTGGGGTGTAATAAACGCCGAGGTACCTCACGGGTTGCTTCCAGTATAAAAGTATAAGGACCGGGGGTGTGCGCATTGATCAGTCGATAGGCCTGATTACTGACTTTGGCATAGGTGGATATTTCCGATAAGTCACGGCATACCAGGGTAAAATTATGTTTGTCATCCAGCTGGCGGATACGGCGAATCCGATCCAGTGCCTTTTTATCACCGATATGGCAGCCAATGGCATAGGCAGAATCGGTTGGATACACAATCACCGCTCCCTGGCGCACCATTTCAACCGCCTGATGAATAAGGCGACCTTGTGGGTTATCGGGATGAATTTGAAAAAATTGACTCATTAATGGCTCACTTGCTGATCATTGCCAGGCTGTCCATACAGCTGTTAAATCGTCCGCTAATGCTGGCAAACTCTGCATATTAATATACGGGATAGCCGGATCATGAAAGTCAGAACCACGTGATGCCAGCAAGTCGTATTGTCGCGCCAGTGCCGCTATCCGGCGGGATTCCTCCTGAGAATGGCTACCAGAGACCACTTCAATCCCCTGCCCACCGGCTTGTATAAACTCTTCAATCATCAGTCGCATTTTGCTGGCCGTTAATTTATAGCGAGCCGGATGTGCAATCACACTTATTCCACCTGCCTTGGCTATCCACGCCAGTGCCTCCTCCATTTGTGCCCATTCTCCTGCGACATATCCCGGTTTACCTGGCACGATAAAGCGTTTGAAGACTTGTTTCATATCTTTTGCATGCCCTTCAGCTATCAAGAATTTGGCAAAATGGGTACGAGTGACATTGCCATCTTTTGATATCGCTTTAGCGGCTTCATAAGCCCCGGCGATACCGGCTTTATCCAAACGGTGCCCCATTTCCTGCGCACGCCAAAGTCGAGCCTGCCTTATTTTATCCAGCCCAGCTAATAATTCAGTGTTATCCGGATCGATATTCAAACCAAGAATATGCAAGGTGTGCTTGCGCCAAAGTACCGAAATTTCGACTCCGGCAATGAAACCTAAGCCCAGTTTATCGGCGGCCTGTCTGGCTTCGGAAATACCGGATGTAATATCATGATCCGTTAACGCCAACACATCCACACCGTTTTTCTGTGCATAGTGTACTAATTCAGCAGGTGTGAAACTGCCATCCGATGCAGATGAGTGTGAATGTAAATCATAAGATAGCGCCATATCGTGCTATTTTACAGCATTCATCGCAAACTGTCCGAATAACTCTTGGCAAAATGCCCCCGCCCCAACAGGCATTTATAAAAAAATCATGCTACTATCAAAAAATACTAAACTTAATACCCGAATATATGTCTTTAAATGACATCCAATAATAGTTGCCAATACATATGAAGTTTTTATTTGATTTTTTCCCTGTCGTTTTATTTTTCATCATTTTCAAATCTTACGATAACCAGGTAGACGGCATGATTGCCGCAACCGCCGCACTGATGGCCGCCACCTTTGCACAAATTGCTTATAACTGGTTCAGGCACAAAAAAGTCGAAAAGATGCATATTATTACACTGGTTCTGGTGCTTGTTTTTGGTGGTGCGACCATTTATTTTAAAGAGCCACAATTCCTTATCTGGAAAGTGACCATTGCAAACTGGCTTTTTGCCATTGTCTTTTATGCCAGTCACTTCATCGGCAATAAAACCCCCATAGTTAAACGTATGATGCAGGCAAATATCAGCATGCCTGATTCAGCATGGCAACGTTTAAGCCTGTCGTGGGTTTTATTTTTTGTTTTAACCGGTGTTATTAACCTGATTGTT
>JALXDW010000523.1:0-7665 GCA_027070385.1 Chromatiales bacterium | reverse complement strand
ATAATTAATGTGGTACGCCATCATTGCTGAAGATAAACCCGATAGCCTTAACAAAAGATTAGCAGCACGCCCCGCACATGTTGCCCGTTTGGAAAAATTGAAAGAACAAGGCAAATTGATCCTGGCGGGGCCTCACCCGGCCATCGATAACGAAGATCCCGGCCCAGCCGGTTTTAGCGGTTCGTTAATTGTTGCAGAATTTGATTCTTTCGAAACAGCACAGTCATGGGCCAATGCTGACCCTTATATTAAAGCCGGTGTTTATAACAACGTCACAGTAAAGCCCTTTAAAAAGGTATTACCATAAGTTATTCTAGACAAAAGCTATTTGACGCTTATCTGTACTTATGCAGATAGCTACTTTGATTATACTATTTTAAGGATTAAGGACAAAAACATGTCACAAAAAACATCTGCTCTTAAAATGAGCAAATTTCTGGCTCTCACCCTGAGTGCCTGCATAACTCTCGTCAGCTTGAATGCACACTCTGCCACCAAAGCCGTTGCGACTGTTAATGGTAAACCCATATCACAACAAACATTTGACGCGTATGTTGAACATAAGAAAAAACAAAACCCAAAATACGATGAAAAAAAGAACCGTGAAGTCCTTATTCAGGAACTGGTAAACAGGGAACTCATGTACCAGGACGCGCTGAAACAAAATCTGGATAAAAATAAAGATGTACAATTCCAGTTGCAACAACACCGTATTGATTTGCTAATCAAACATGCAATTCGTAAAAAAATGGCCGCTACACCGATTAGTGATACCGAGTTAAAAATGGAATATGACCGTCGGGTAAAATCAGCCAATGTAAAAGAATTTAAAGCCCGGCATATTCTGCTGAAAACTGAAGACAAGGCAAAGTCGGTGATTAAAGAACTGGATAACGGTAAAGACTTTATCAAACTGGCCAAAGCCTATTCCACCGGTCCTACCGGTAAAAACGGTGGTGACCTCGGCTGGTTTAATGCTCGCCAAATGGTGCCAGAGTTTTCCAAAGCAGTCGCCAACATGAAAAAGGGAACTTATACAAAGAAACCGGCTAAAACAAAGTTTGGCTGGCATGTCATCAAGTTGGAAGACGTTCGTAAAATGGACCCACCCAAATTTAAAGACATTAAACAACAAGTGCGCGTTATTATGCAGAATAAGAAATTACAGGAATACCTGCTGAAGCTGCGCAAGAAAGCAAAAATCAAGGTTAACAAATAGGCGATATTTGCTCTAACCTGATTTTATACAACAAAAAGCCCTGGTTCGTTTACTTTAATAAACTAAAGGAACCAGGGCTTTTAATTATCTGTCCAGTTAAAAGTCTGTTTTTAACTTTTCGTACTAAATAGCATGACCATTACCAGTATATGGCTAAAAGCCGTTTCGATCATCCCATATACTTTTAACCCGCCGGTCTTTTCCTGACCGCCGCGGTGTTTTAGTGGGTTCAAACCGCATCATGTCACGGCGGTCCGGGGTTTTTCTGCGTTGTTCGACCCGCCTTTCGGGGCCTTTATATGCTTCATCCATTGGCATCACTCCTATCCTGAATTTTTGAAAATCTTGCTTAAATTATAGCTTAATGTGATAGATATCACACTTTTCAATTAATCACATTATATTCAATTACTTAAATATTATAAAAAAGCTTTAAACTGTTCTTCTGTCAGTACTTCAACCCCTAATTGCCGTGCTTTATCAACTTTAGAGCCTGGCTTTTCTCCTGCAACCACATAATCAGTATTTTTGGAGACACTGCCTGTCACCTTCGCCCCTAAGGCCTGTAGAGCCTGCTTTGCCTCATCCCGTGACATATCAGAAAGTGTACCGGTAATCACAAATGTTTTACCTGACAGGGGCTGTGCCTGTGAAACTTGTGAATTAACCTTTGGCCAATGAATGCCGGTTTTTAGCAAAGCGTCAATTACTTCACGATTATGCTTTTGCTTAAAAAAAGTGATTACATTATTGGCAACAACCGGTCCGATATCACGAATACTCAACAACTCATCGAAACTTGCCTCTTCAAGTTTTTCAAGTGACTGAAAATGATCTGCAAGAGTCTTTGCGGTTGTTTCACCGACATCATGAATACCCAGTGCAAAAATAAATCTTGCCAGTGTTGTCTCTTTGGAAGCTTGTAGTGCTTTTAATAATTTAGTCGCAGATTTATCACCCATGCGTTCCAATGATGCCAGTTGTTCATGGGTTAAGGTATATAAGTCAGCACTGGTTTTAATAAGCCCCTTATCCACCAATAATTCAATCAGTTTGTCCCCCAATCCGTCAATATTCATGGCCTTGCGTGAAGCAAAGTGAATAATTGCCTGTTTACGTTGTGCTTCACAAAACAAGCCACCACTACAATAACTCACCACTTCATTTTCATTACGCACGACCAACGAACCGCATACCGGGCAGTGCGTTGGCATTTTGAATTTGCGTGGTTTACCTTGTCGTTTACTCAAAACCACATTGACAACCTGAGGAATAACATCCCCGGCTCGCCGTATCACCACTGTATCTCCAACACGAATATCCAGTCGTTCAATTTCATCCTGGTTATGTAAGGTTGCATTACTTACGGTGACCCCGCCTACAAAAACCGGTTCCAGTCTGGCAACCGGGGTTAATGCACCGGTTCGTCCAACCTGGATATCAATACCCAATACTTTGGTCATTTCTTCATGTGCCGGGAATTTGCGTGCAATCGCCCAACGTGGTGCACGAGCAACAAAGCCGAGAATTTTTTGATACTCCAGGCTATCTACTTTATAGACAATGCCATCAATTTCATACTCAAGAGATTCCCGCTTATCAAACAAACGCTGATAATATGCCTGAGCCCCTTTGACACCGGCAACAATTTGACTTTCGGGATTAATGCGCAAGCCCCATGACTTTAATACTTCCATCAGCGCGCTATGAGTATCGGGTAAACTGACATCATCTGAGATAATACCCATCCCGTAACAAAAAAAAGACAACGGGCGTTTTGCTGTGATTCTGGAATCCAGTTGACGTAATGAACCGGCTGCGGCATTACGAGGATTGGCAAATAACTTGCCGTTATTTTCTCGTTGGATCCGATTCAATTCATCAAAACCTTTTTTATCCATAACAACTTCACCGCGCACTTCCAGGCGAGCAGGAAAGTCAGAACCCAATAACTTTAACGGGATCGTTTCTATCGTTCTGATATTTTGGGTAACATCCTCACCTGTTGTACCATCACCACGGGTTGCCCCTTGCACCAGTATCCCATTTTCATAAAGTAAGCTGACCGCCAGCCCATCGAGTTTAGGTTCGGCAGCATACTGAATATCCTTGTTATTATACTTTTTCGCCTTACTTAAAATATCCACAATGCGTTGGTTAAACTCGGAAAATTCTTCATCAGAAAATGCGTTTGCCAAAGAAAGCATCGGCATTTCATGCTTAACAGTTTTAAATTCTGCCAGGGGGACGGCTCCCACACGCTGGGTGGGCGAATCGGCTGTGATCAATTCCGGGTGTTGTGCTTCTATGTCCTGTAATTCACGTAATAATTTGTCATATTCACTGTCTGAAATTTCAGGGTCATCAAGAACATAATATCGGTAATTATGATAATTAAGTTCATCTTTTAATTTGTTCAGTTTTATTTGTAACGCTGACATAAAACGGCTTGCCTTATTGAAATATGCGAGGTGAAATCCGGAAACTAGTGGTTCTTTAATGAATCCATTTTCAATTTAAAACGGTAGTTTTCGACTTTTTCTTTTAAATGACTGATTGTTTGTGTTGTTAGTACACTGCGGGTTTCATCACAAATAGTCGCTTTCAGATTAAGGCTCAGTTTTTCAGAGACATCCATTAAAATTTTGAATGCTTCCCGTCCATCCACTGGCCCGGGTAACTGCATAAATAATGAAAGTTCGGTTGTCGAAAAAGAATCCATTGTTTCCGGTACAAAATAACCGGGTTCAAATGAATTAACCAGGCTGCATACCGGTGTTATCTGTACTTTGTTATCCACCAGCGCATAACGATGGAAAATATTAAATGCTCCCAACTGCAAGCCGGCTATTTTACATGCTGAAAGTATATCTTGGCCTGAAAAAAACTGATCAGCCCCGGGTAAAATGGTCAGGGTTATCAGCAACTCTTCACATTTCGGTGGAGCCATGGCTTCCCCCGTTCCATTCCTCAGGCGTTCATCTGTTACCGATACATATTGCCGCTGCAACTTTTCGTTATTTGCAACCATATTACTCATACTTGCAATCTGCTCATTGCTCAGTTGTTCTACAGGACGGTTGTCCGCCACAAATCCATCCTCCTTGTTGGAGGCAAATAATTCATCCGGCATTTTTTTAATTCTTGAAAAAAACAGGGCTATCTTGTTTGACAATGTATGAAACAAGCGATTGAAAACAGAGGCCAAATTGTTGGTTGTTTTTCTTTGAAACAGATAAACACCCACAACAAATACAATTCCGATGACAAGTAATACAACACGCAATGTATTCATAGTTTCGCCAAAAATCCGAGTACTGGAAATCTGATGTTTAACAAAACCATTACCATCATCTGGTAATGGTTTTTCATTATGCTATACAGCGGCGAGTTCAACAGCCTCATCAACATCAACCGCAACCATGCGTGAAACACCGGGCTCCGACATGGTAACCCCTGTAAGATGATCGGCGATTTCCATTGTTACCTTATTATGAGTAATAAAGATAAACTGAATCCGATCAGACATGTGTTTGACTAACTGGGAATAGCGCCCAACATTAGCATCATCAAGCGGTGCATCCACTTCATCAAGCATACAAAACGGTGCAGGGTTAAGTTCAAAAATAGCAAATACCATTGCAACCGCTGTCAACGCTTTCTCACCACCGGACAATAAATGGATGGTACTGTTACGTTTTCCCGGTGGGCGCGCCATAACGGTCACGCCTGCTTCAAGAATATCATCCCCGGTTAATTCAAGATAAGCATGGCCACCACCAAACAGGCGTGGGAATAACTCTTTTAGCTTGGCATTAACCTTATCAAAAGTATCACTGAAACGTGTACGAGTTTCACGATCGATTTTGTTAATCGCATCTTCCAGTGTTTTCAGTGCTTCAACCAGATCTTCATTCTGGGCATCCAGATATTCTTTACGCTCAGATTCCTGTTCAAACTCATCAATAGCTGCCAGATTGATAGGCCCAAGTCGATGAATTTTGCCTTCCAACTCTTCGACCATGGTTTGCCAAACATCAATATTTGCTTCTTCCGGCATTTCCTGCATTAATGCGTTTAACTCAAAACCGGCTTCCAGCAGTTGTTCTTCAATGGTTTGCCGCCGTACTTTTTGTTCTTGCCCGTTAATCCGTGTTTGTTCTAGTACATTACGGGCTTCTTCATGCTCCTGCTCAACCTGTGCGCGTAACTCCTCAAGTTTTTGTAATTGCTGTTCAATGTCGGTCATCACATCACGAGCCTGTTTCATTTGGCCTTCGACTTCAGCGCGCTGTGCCAACAGTTGTTCAATTTCTTTGGCCATTTCAGCCAGTGGTGCTTCACCTTCATCAAATGATTTTGATAATTCATCTCGACGTGTGGTTAATTGCTGTAATTGTGATTCCATTCGCTCAAGCGTTTGTTGTGTTGATGACAACTCTGTACGCAATGTTTCAACCCGAATGGTTACTTTCTGCAAAGCTTCACGATCTTCATTAGCCTGGGTTCGATTTTGTGCATGTTGTTCGGCAATCACATCACGTTGTTGACTCAGTTCGTTGCGTTTTTTCTCCAGCTCAGCCATGGCATCGAGTGCCTGTTGCAACTGACCACGTGCTTCACGGGAATCATGTTGAGCCTGGGCAATTTTTTCCTCTGCCTGCGCAAATTCAGCCTGTAAATTACCCTGGCGTGATTCAACCTGTTGACGGTTATTTTTCTTTGCATTGAGTTGCGCTTGTATATCAGCAAGCTGACGCGTAGTCTGGTTCAATGTTGCCTGTTGAGCATCTCGTTCTGATTCAACATTTTTAAGTTGCTGCTGTTGCTGTTCAAGCTTTGCCTGTAAATCTTTCACATCTGCATCCAGACTATCAATTGCCTGATGCAATGACTTGATTTCCTGTTCACGCTGTAAAATACCGGATTCAGAAGCATCACTTTTCATATAACGAATCCAGTTCGGCCCCAGCCAGATACCTTCCGGTGTCACAACCGACTGATGTAAGGCAAGTTCGGAACGTAGTGCCAGCGCATCTTCCAGTGAGTTTGCCGCTAACACATGTCCTAACACCGATTTTAGATCATAATTTGAGTTTACTTTTTCAAGCAGCGCATTACCCGGCAATGCTTCGGTTGTGCCCACAGTACGAGTATCGAACAAAGCAATGCTGCCATTTTCAAGTTGGGTTAACTGGCTGGCAAGATTCGACATATCATTAATACAAACGGCCTGTAAATAATGGCCTAATACACTTTCTACTGCGCGTTCCCAACCGGCTTCAACATTCAGTTCTTCCGCTAAACGTGGGGCGTCTGTTAAAGACTGCGCATTAAGCCACTGATTCAGATCCGAATCTTCCTTGCCAAGTGCAGCCTGTTGCAAAGCTTCAAGTGAACTGCAACGGCCACGAATGGATTGCAGATCATCACGCTTGGCATGCAGCGCATTATTCAGTGAATTAATTTCTTCACGTGCTTGGGTAATTTGTTGCTGTGAACTTTCAACAGCCTTTTTATGGGCTTCAGCTTCTTCTGTTGTCGATTGAAGTTGCTGTTGCAACGCATCAATTTCCTGATTAAATTTTTCAGGTGAAATACTGTGTAATTCTTGCTGTAACTTTTCCTTGCGTTGCA
This sequence comes from Chromatiales bacterium, assembly GCA_027070385.1. Taxonomy (GTDB): domain Bacteria; phylum Pseudomonadota; class Gammaproteobacteria; order UBA6429; family Thiohalophilaceae; genus SZUA-37. The sequence goes on along the minus strand of JALXDW010000523.1, from coordinate 809 downwards.
ATAAATCTGCAATGGTTTTATCAAAGTTTTCAATCCGTGTACGCTCTACCTCAGCAGTTTGTGCCGGTGCCATCGCCTGTTTATTAATCTCATCCCAGGATGACTGCCACTGCTGCATGGCCTGTTCAGAATCACTGAATTTTTGTGCTGAATGTTTTGCCGCTTCTTCTAACTGGCTTAACTGAGGTTCAAGTTCAGTGCGCTCTTTTTCCAGTGATTCAATCCGTTGACGATCAATATTGAGCTGAGCTTGTGCCTGGTTCCATTCATTTTCAACCTGACGAATATCATTTTGAATTTGTTGGCGACGCTCTTTGGCATGTTGAATGGTTTGTTCCAAACGTGCAATATCTGAACCCACACTGTAAAACCGACTCTGAATCCGGTTAAACTTGTCAGAAGCCTCGGTATGATCCTGGCGTTGCTTTTCAATATCCGCTTCAATCGAGCGTTGCTTGGCAACCACACCTTCAACGGCTATTTGCTGCTTTGAAATAAGCGCTTCCGTTTCTTCATAATGATGATTAATATCCTGCCAGCGCAATGCCTGTAACTGGCCTTTCGCCAGACGCTCTTCTTCCCGCAATACTTTATAACGTGCGGCAGTACGCGACTGACGCTTTAAACGTGCCAGTTGTTTATCCAGTTCTTCACGTAAATCATTCAGGCGATCCAGGTTATCACGCGTATGCTTGATACGATTAACGTTTTCACGACGACGTTCTTTATATTTGGAAATACCCGCAGCTTCTTCTAAGAAAACTCGAAGTTCTTCAGGTTTCGCTTCTATCAAGCGCGAGATAGTACCC
>JALXDW010000522.1 GCA_027070385.1 Chromatiales bacterium | reverse complement strand
ATAGGCATCAAAACATTTCTTTTTGTCATCTTTCCAGCGGGACAGCATTGGGAAAATAATCGGGCTGATGAGCGGTGATATTTTGTCAATCGGCATATCTGAAATATTAATGGCAGTACTGTAATGCCCCAACTGACTGACGCTATATAATTTACCAATTATTAATTTATCGATTGTGTCGAGCAAATGAGACAGTGTTGATGCGATTGACAGGAAAAAACCAAATTTCAGGAATTTATGCACATCCTGATAATTGAAATGAATATCCGGCAACCAGCGACTCATATACAAAAAACCGAATGAATTGATGAGTTGCAAGATAATACTGCTTAAAATAAGTGTGTAAACACCAAAACCGGCAAGTGCCATCAACACGCTGGCAATACTGGATACCATTGCCGCCAGCAGATTGACTTTTGCAATATTTTTAAATTCGTAACGCCTACTTAAAATATTTTGCGGGACAGTCGCAACCGATGAAATAATAAACAAAATGGCACTGAGCTGAGTAATCGGTACCAATTCACTTCTTTCAAAGATTAACGCGTTTGGATAAGCTAAAAAATACACCGCAACAGACATGGCGATGCCAACAAAAGTCGAAAACCAGAAGATACTGGACAGGTCGTTACGCGTTACATTATGGCGCTGTACAATTCCCGCGCCTAATCCCAGGTTACTAAAAACCTGAATGTAGGATGTTAGAAATGAAGCCATTGCCATTAAGCCGTAGTCACTCGGGTTAAGCAAGCGTATAACAACAAAGGTAAATACCCATGAAAGAACCTGGCTTGCCAAACTGATGGACGCATACCCTTTGCCACCATCAATGGTTTTCTGTTTTATATTTTCTTCGTTTTTAAACATGATTTGAATTTACAGGAAGTTTGGGCATGAATATTTTCCCAAAACTATCCTGACAATATATCCCGTTTTTGATTAATGACTGACATATAAAACTCTTTTATATTATTAAGATGTATATCATCTGTAAAATTTTGTGAGGCGAACTCTGCTGCATTTTTTGCAAGTTTTTGCCGTAACGCCGGCTTGCCCATTAAGTTGGCAAGGCACTCGGCAAGCTGAGCAATATTTTCAGGTTCGAATATCAATCCGTTAACCTGATTTTCCAAAACCTCGGGAATACCCCCGACACTACTTGCAATACAAGGCTTCGCAGAAACCATCGCTTCAACCAGCACTCTCGGAAAACCTTCTGTTCTTGAGGCACATAAAACAATGCCGATCTTGCCGATATATTCGGGCATTGTTTCCCGGGGAATGGCATTCAGTCTGATAATTTGTTTGTTATTACTTATAAGACTTTTTATCAAGCGGGCTTCATTTTGTGGAAACCAGCCAAGTATTTCCAAATGCCAATCCGGAAAATCACTGGCAACCCGATTAAAAGCTTCTATTGCTATATCAATTCCCTTGACATGAATCGGGAACCCAATAATTGTTACTGCTTTTCTTTCTCCCCTATTCATGGAATTTTCTATATTCAAGTAATAGGTAAAAACCCTGACTACCTGATTATTGAGTTTATTCTGAAAAAAGTCTATTTGGTTTTTATACAGTAATTGAATACCGTGAGCATGTTTAAGAACAAACCCTTCCAGAGTTATGGCTGTTTTTCTTTTCAGTTTTTGTCTGAATTCTGAACTGATATGTGCATAATTTGCCCAATGCGTATAATCCCCATTGACCTCGACGACTAGCGGTATATGAAAAACCCTTGAAATAATAAAGCCCATCAAACCGGTCACGAGTGGATCATAAGTAACAATCAAATCAACTTTCCGAGCATTATTTTTTCTTTCCACAATCACTTTACGTGCATAAATAATGTATTTTAAATAAACCCATAATTTATACAGCGGTGCAAAATAATTTTTAAATTTATACTGCACCCAACCTGAAAAGACATTGACTTTGAATTCGTTAAAATAATATTCACCGACTGCGCCAAATGTAATAATCTCACCCGAAAAATATTTTGATAAAAGATTGCACCTGGATTTATAGGTGTCTTCAATATATCGCTTGGAACCCGGCTCAATAAACAGCACAAATGGTTTGCTCATGTGTTAAGCATCCTCGGTCGCCAGTCCATCGGTGCTGTTTGAGTTTTTGACATATTTATCGACAACCAGCTTGTGTGTGACCAGTACCATGCCTAATAAATGCCAGATAAATGGGTAATATAAAACAGAGATGAAAGCACTACTCACTGAAAAACTGACCAATGATGCCTGAAAGGCACTCGTTAATAATTCCATTTTTTTAGCTGTTTCATCCAATGGAAATTTTCTTACAATCTTCTTGATTTTCCTGCAACGACTATACATGACTTTAATCATTGAAAAATATAAAATAATACCAACAAGGCCCAATTCAGGGATTAATGTAAAGTAAAGAGAATGTGCTGCCCGCCCGCCCAGCATTCTCATCGACTCATTCCACATTGGGCTTAATTCCAGATATTTGGTGTTTGTCCAGGCATAATTGCCTGCACCTAACCCCAGAACAGGATTATCCAGAAACATCACCCACCCCACACTCCATGAATATAAACGTTCGACCCGCGTGTTATCTTCGGGGTTGGTCATATTTTCCATGTCATTGACATAAGAGGACGGTAGCAAGGAGATAATGGCCCCACCAAAAAAAGCAACAAATAAAACGATTTTAACTGCATTGCGAAGTGGCTTTTTCGACATATAAATGAGCATAAGAACAGCTGCAGCCAAGCCCAACATACTGCCCCGTGATGCGGTGATGACAACAGCCACAACCAGAATGATACCGGCAAGCAAAAATAAGAATTTATTTCTTTTGCTTGTTCCCGGGAAAAAAAACATGTAGAAAGTATAAGGAACGGCCATTGCAAGCGCACAGGCAACGTCATTTTCATCCCCCACTATTCCACCGGGGCCGGTTCC
>JALXDW010000521.1 GCA_027070385.1 Chromatiales bacterium | reverse complement strand
GGTAATACCTGCACGTGCAGCATAAGCGGCAGCGGCAGCTGAAGTGTTACCGGTTGACGCACAAATAATGGCTTTACTGCCTTCTTCAACAGCTTTAGTCACCGCCATGGTCATACCACGATCTTTAAAGGAACCCGTTGGGTTTAAACCTTCATACTTAACATAAATATCGACATCTTTACCAATAATGCGCGGAATGTTATTCAAGCGAATTAAAGGAGTGTTACCTTCACCTAAACTAATGATTCGCGTGTCATCATGCACGGGCAGACGATCACGGTATCTATCAATTAAACCGGTATAACGGGGACGCATGGTCATTTTATTTTCTCCAAAACTAAACTTTAAATTCTGTACACTACTTTCAATCAGATAATAAAAGAGCTAACCAAGGCTCTCTACTCGAATACGTGTTACCTCACCTTGAATACTGTTAAGTGCTTCAACTTCACTCAGCGCTTTATTCATATTATTTTCCAACACACGATGCGTTAAAATAATAATGTTGGCTTTATCTGAATCGGGCATCGGTTCTTTTTGTATAATGGCTTCGATACTGATTTCTTTTTCACCCAATATTCTGGTTACATCGGCAAGCACACCCGGTTTGTCTTCCGCTTGCATACGCAGGTAATAGGCGGTTTCGATTTTTTCGATAGGTAAAACAGGTATATCGGATAAAGCATCTGCCTGGAAAGCTAAATGCGGTACACGGTTTTCCGGGTCACTGGTTAATACCCGCACTACGTCAACAATATCTGCCACCACTGCCGATGCCGTTGGATCTGCACCAGCTCCGGCACCGTAATAAAGTGTTGGACCTACCGCATCGCCCTGAACCAATACGGCATTCATTACACCATCAACGTTTGCAATTAAACGTCGTTCAGGAATCAATGTTGGGTGTACACGCAACTCAATCCCCTCTGCTGTCCGCCGGCTAATGCCTAAATGTTTAATCCGATAACCCAGCTCTTCAGCATAGGTCACATCGTCTTGCGAGACTTTGCTAATACCTTCGGTATAGGCTGCTTCAAACTGCAGTGGAATACCAAATGCAATCGAAGCCAGAATGGTGAGTTTGTGCGCGGCATCAATACCTTCGACATCAAAAGTTGGATCCGCTTCAGCATAACCCAGAGCCTGTGCTTCGGCTAATACATCGGCAAAGTCACGCCCTTTGTCACGCATTTCAGTTAGAATAAAATTACCTGTACCGTTGATAATACCGGCTAACCATTCAATGGAATTACCGGCCAGACCTTCACGTATGGCTTTTATAATAGGAATACCACCGGCAACAGCCGCTTCAAAGGCAACCATCACTCCTTTGGCCTGCGCTGCGGCAAAAATTTCGTTACCGTGTTTTGCAATTAAGGCTTTGTTTGCAGTTACAACATGTTTGCCATTATCTATTGCTTTTAGAACCAGCTCTTTGGCCAGTGTATCGCCACCGATCAGTTCAACAACAATATCAATATCTGCATTGCTGACTACCTCATTCGGATCAGCCAGCACTGTAATGTTGGAGATATCACAAGCACGTTTTTTATTAATATCGCGTGCGGTTGCATGACTTACTTCAATACCACGCCCTGCCCGGCGAGAAATTTCATCTGCATTACGTTGCAGAACATTGACCGTGCCACTGCCTACTGTACCTAAACCTAAAACGCCGACCTTTACTGGTTTCAAAACCTTAACCTCTTAAACTTTAAATTTCTTTTGAACGAATATGCCTAATTTGATTTTCAGCTATTAATCTTCTATCCGAAACATATCACGAATACCACGAATGGCCTGACGTGTACGATGTTCATTTTCAATTAAGCCAAAGCGCACGTAATCATCACCGTAATCACCAAAACCAATTCCGGGTGACACAGCAACCTTCGCTTCTTTTAACAATAATTTTGAAAATTCTAACGAGCCCAAATGTTTGTACTGCTCAGGAATGGGTGCCCAGACAAACATGGTAGCTTTCGGTTTTTCAACTTTCCAGCCCAGCGCATTTAAACCTTCACATAACACATCCCGACGCTTACGGTACATGTCACAAATTTCAGTGACGCAATCTTGCGGACCTTCAAGTGCGGCAATCGCTGCCACCTGAATCGGAGTGAACATGCCATAATCTAAATACGATTTCATTCTGGCAAGTGCCGCCACTAAAATAGAATTACCGACCATAAAGCCAACACGCCAGCCCGGCATATTGTAACTTTTCGATAAGGAATAAAACTCAACGGCCACCTCACGCGCACCCGGTACCTGTAAAATAGAGGGGGCTTTATAGCCGTCAAATACAATATCGGCATAGGCCAGATCATGCACGACCCAAATTTCATGTTCTTTGGCAATGGCCACGACTTTTTCAAAAAAGTCCAATTCCACACATTGTGTGGTGGGATTACCGGGGAAGTTAAGGATCAACATTTTAGGTTTGGGCCAGGAATCTTTAATCGCTTTTTCAAGCTCTTCAAAAAAATCCGTGTCCGGTGTCATTTGCACATGACGAATATCGGCACCGGCAATAATAAAACCATAGGGATGGATAGGATAAGCTGGATTTGGCACCAGCACGGCATCCCCCGGCCCAACCGTTGCCATCGCCAGATGAGCGAGACCTTCTTTGGAACCAATGGTGACTATCGCCTCCGTTTCCTGGTCTAAATCGACATCAAAACGTGATTTATACCATTTACAGATGGCTCGCCGTAAACGCGGGATACCCCGTGAGAGTGAGTAACGATGCGTATCCTGACGCTGTGCCACTTCAACCAGTTTGTCGACAATATGTTTGGGCGTTGGTTGATCCGGGTTCCCCATCCCGAAATCAATAATATCCTCGCCACGGGCGCGCGCCTCTGCCTTTAACTCGTTCACAATGTTAAAAACATAGGGGGGGAGCCGCTTAATTCGGGGAAAATCTTCAATCAAAGCCTGAT
>JALXDW010000520.1:630-2959 GCA_027070385.1 Chromatiales bacterium | reverse complement strand
TACTGGAAGATAACGGTATCGAAACAGAAATAACCGACTACCTGAAAACACCACCCAATGCTGAAACTTTAAAAAACATTCTTGAAACATTGAATATGCAACCCCGTCAGTTAATGCGGCAACATGAAGCTGAGTACAAAGAAAATAATCTTGATGACCCATCACTAAGCGATGAGCAACTGATTCAGGCAATGATTGATTTCCCGAAAATAATGGAACGTCCAATTATAGTCAACAATGGCAAAATCACTATTGGTCGCCCTCCGGTTAATGTGCTGGATATTATTTAATAATGACTAACGCAATATCAACAGAAATTCTGATACTGTTTGACAGTAAACACGGAGCAACCCATGAACTTGCCAATTACATCAGCCGCGGTGTCGAAAGCATCAGTGGAGTGCAAACACGCATTCGTACTGTTGCACCTGTTTCCACTGTCACTGAAACCAGTGAAGATGCAATCCCGACAACAGGCCCACTGTATGCCACCCTCGATGATTTAAAAGACTGCTCAGGTTTAATTATTGGCAGTCCTGCTTACTTTGGCAATATGAGCGCATCACTCAAATATTTTATCGACAGCACTACCCCTATCTGGTTATCCGGTGCCTTAATCGACAAACCAGCCGCTGTATTCACATCCAGCTCAACCTACCACGGTGGCCAGGAATCTGTTTTACTGAGTATGATGCAGCCACTGTTACATCACGGAATGTTGCTGGTTGGTATCCCCTATTCAGAAACCGCACTTAATACCACCTCGACCGGTGGTACACCCTATGGTGCCAGCCATATTACCGGAATGAAGCACGACTTGCCTTTTAGCGAGGAAGAAAAAATACTGGCAAAAGCACTGGGTAAACGGGTTGCCCAAATTGCACTCAACCAACTGAATGCAAAACCTGGTTAACAGTGACACTTAAATCATGACAACAAAAAAAACAAAAGCCCGCTTTTACTACTTTATGACTTTAACGGCTTACTTCGGTTTATTAATATTGCTTGCAAGCTGGATTATATTTTTTGACCCGCCAGAAAACTCAACCACCTCATTGGCTTTACTGTTTATTTTGACGCCACTTATTCTGGCATTACGTGGCTTACTCAACGGCAAGCGTTACACGTATGCGTGGAGCAGTATGTTAATACTCTTTTATTTTTTACATGGTGTTGTTGAAGCATGGGCAAACATCAACCCGCTGATACAAACATTGGCGCTTTTTGAAGTTGGTTTAACAGTTATATTTTTTATTGGCGCCATATTTTATGTAAAACATAAGTCACAGGAATTGGGACAAAAACTGGAACCTGAAGATTAATTACCAACGCCCTTCAGCAAGCTGATTCCACATATGGTATTTTTTTGCCGTGTGATTAAACAGTCTTTTTAAATTTGATAATACTTGCAATAGTAAAGATAACAGCAAAAGCTGATAATAGCAGGTATGAAGACAACAAGTCAGCCACCAATGTATGTTTAACTAACAACCCACGAATAATATCCACAAAATAAGTAAATGGAATAATATAAGAGACTGGACGAACTGAATCAGGAATTGCCTCCAGAGGAAAAATGAACCCGGATAGTAAAATAGAAGGTACAATAATAAAAATAGCAATAAACATTGCTTGCTGCTGTGTTTTTGCAAATAATGAAATAAGCAGTCCAAGAGAAATCATCACTGCGACATAATCAAGTGACAAGATAAACAAAAGAAGATGTGATGATGGCTGAGGTATATCAAACAAGCTCCAACCAGCGATGAGAATAAAATAAAAATCAAGCAATGCAATAACAATATACGGTATCAATTTACCCGTGATAAAGGCCGTTTTACTCAACGGTGTTACTAATAATTGTTCCATTGTTCTTTTTTCGCGTTCACGAACAACACTGATACCTGTCAATATTAATGCAATTTGCATAATTAAAACACCGATCACACCTGGCAAAAAGAACCAGGTTTCCTTTTCATCCGGATTAAATAATATAACAGTATCCATAATAAAAGGGTCATCGGCTATCACCACATTTTCAGAATCTGCATCTGAAAAATACATATCATGTGTGACACCGTCATCAGTGGCACTGGATGAGTGATATTTCATTGCCGTTGTCAAAGATGGCATCGTACCATCAACAAAAAAGGTAATATGCGGTTGTTCATTTTCAATCAATAAAGAAGAAAAATCTTTATCAATATATAATCCTGCTTTTGCTCTACCAGAACGAATTTCATCAATAATATTTTTTTTTGAAGCTACCTTGTATAAATCAAAATAACCATCACTCCATAAGCCGGTTTTTATCAGATTTGTAAAAAAG
>JALXDW010000520.1:0-620 GCA_027070385.1 Chromatiales bacterium | reverse complement strand
GTCTTGAGGTACATCGTCGCCCTTTTCAAGCACCAAAATCTCCACCTTCGGGCCGATTTTGATGCTTGAAAATTTCGAAAAATCGATCGTGCGGAAATAAGCCATTTTTATGTTTTTTGGTTCCAGCTTTAGAGCCACACCAAACAGAATCAGTAAAATCAATGGCATGATAATGATCAACGCAATCAAACGTGGATCACGACGTAATTGTAATAATTCTTTTTTTGCTATTGCCATTATCATGATGGCCGCTTCCTGCTCTGGGTTAAAGCAATAAAAGCATCCTCCAGATTGGCCTGAGTGGGCTCAACCAGAACTTCCTTGGCTGTGACTTCACGCAATATTGACTGCAAGGCTGATTGCGTTAATTCAGGCGAAACAACAATGTGCAATTCGTTACCGAACTGGTTGAGTAGTATCATTCCACTTAAACGACGAAGTCGCTGATGAATTTCCGGATTATAAACAAGCTCGCAACGATACACCGACACATCACCCAGTGCATTTTTTATCGTTGCAGGTGAGCCTTCAGCAACAATTTTACCACAAGAGATAAATGCCAGTTGCGTACAACGCTGTGCTTCTTCCATATAGTGTGTCGTTACAAAGAGTGTTTTACC
>JALXDW010000519.1 GCA_027070385.1 Chromatiales bacterium | reverse complement strand
TAGACCTGAACTGTACATGTGGCAATCAGCACATGAGAAGTTTAATTGGCCACGTTTGGCGTAGAAGTGTGTTTTACCCCGGTTGTAGATTTTTAAAGCACGTTTGTCGTTTGGAACAACAACATTTTGTACCTTACCGCGTGAAGTGTAAGCCATATAAGCGGCAATACCCGCCATTTTACCTTTTTTAAGGCCGATGGGTTTATGGCCGTTTTTAACGATACAGGCTTGAATATCTGCAACTAAAGTATGTACTTTCCCGCTTTTGCTATCAAAATAAGGGTAGTTTTGCTTAATACCTTTACCACCATTTTTGAAGCATTTAGCCAGACCATATTTTTTGAATAAGGCTTTACCTTTAGCAATGCCGTCTTCATATGGAGGGAATTCTTCGATATTTTGCCATTCATCACGACGAACAGGATCAATGGCATAAATACCGTTACTGAATTCCTGTAGTTTTACTCCAGGAAACTTCTTGAAGAAGTAAGCACGAAATTGCTCTAAATCCTGTTTTGGTGACGCATTAGCGAACAGAGGTAACCCTAATAAGGATAGCGCTGTTGCTGTAATGAGTAGTTTTTTCATTTTAATTAACTCCTATCATCCTCAACAGATGTTATTTAACCTTGGTTTCAACAGAATCTTTCTTGCCGAGATTGTCAGACCATGCAATACCGACAGTATCACCTGGTTTACCACCACCGAATTTGAAAGAAAGGTAAGGGTTTTTGGAAACTGCACCACCCCATTCAGCTGTCATCACTGTTTTACCGTTGTGAGTACAATTAACTTCCTGAATGAAATGTGCAGGAATTTTCTTACCTGTTTTTTTGTTCTTACGCCGACCGGTTTCCATCGGATGGGTCAGTAGCGCTTTAACTGTGACGACGCTGCCTTTAGCGTTAGCACGGATACGAATGGACTTCGCCATAATAATTTCTCCTAAAATTAAGGACGGATTAACCGCCACAACCACCGATAGTAACTTTCACGTCTTTGCGCGCTGAGTATGATTTACCACCGGCTTTCACCACGGCAATCACATTCGATGTTTTACCCATTTTAATACGGGTAGCGACAAAGCCTTTCGAGCTGCTGGACAGTTTGAAATTAGCTGCTAAAGGCGAGCTGTTTTTCTCAACGATGATCGCAATATCGGTAATACCGGAAATGCCGGTAGATACGGTTACCGGTACCACGGCACCGTTTTCAGCAATATCCGGGGCTTTAATTTTAATGTCATTACTTGGCGTGGTCGCGGCTGTACCGTGAATGGCCGTTAAAGCATCTTGTACGCTTTTAGCGGTAAAGGCGCTTTTAGGCCATGCGGCTAACACAGCGCGGGGGCTTAAAAGACCCGCACCCATCGCCACCGCGACGGTGCTGCTTGCCAGACTGCCTTTTAGAAAGGTTCTGCGTTGCATAATTATTTTCCTCGTTTGTTGTTTGCTTAATCATATTGCAGGGATCAGGCCAAAATATATTCTTCTTTATTATCAATCGATTAGCCTGATTGAATATGGTTAAGCAGTGCAAATCTTGCAAAATGCAAGGTTTGGTATTGTATTTTGCAAGATTTGATAAGGTGACTTGTTCAATAAACCCTAGTTTTGATAGCTTTTTAATTTGCGCCACAAGGTTGAGCTGTTGATACCCAGAGTGTGGGCCGTTTGTTCCTTATTATTATCAAAGTGTGCCAATACTTTTAATATGTAGCGCCGTTCCAATTCATCCAATGCCGGAAAATCCTCATCGAGTGCGTTGCCATTGAGTTGTTCGGGCAGGCTTTGTAATTGCATCAGAGGCTGTTCGGCCAATGCGATATGGCGTTCAACCAGGTTCTGTAATTCTCGGACATTGCCGGGCCAGGGGTAGTCAATCAGTTGTTGTGTTGATGCGGAATTAAAGCCGGTCACATTACGTTGATAACGTGCAGCGTAAAGATCAATAAAATATTGCAACAAGCGAGGTATGTCGTCTTTTCGTTGACGTAATGCCGGCATACGAAACTTGACCACATTTAAGCGGTGGTAAAGGTCATGACGAAACTCGCCTGCCTGAACCAGCTCATCCAGATTCTGGTTGCTTGCAACAATAAAGCGTACATCAATATCAATGGGTTTTAAGCCACCAACACGGGTAATCTGGTTTTCCTGAATAACACGCAATAGCTTGGCTTGCATGGCGGTTGACATATTACCGATTTCATCTAGAAAGACGGTGCCGCCTGTTGCGGTTTCAAGCAGTCCGGGTTTACTACGGGTTGCACCGGTGAAAGCGCCTTTTTCATGACCAAACAATTCATTTTCCAGAAGGGTATCGGTCAGTGCGCCACAGTCAATCACCACATAGGGGGTTTCTGAAAAATCACTTTCGGTATGTAGCGCGCGTGCAGCCAGTTCCTTGCCGGTGCCTGATTCACCTTCGATGATCACATGGCAACGGATATCCGCTATTTTTTTGATAATGCCAGCAATCTCATTCATTGGTTTGGACTGGCCAATCAGAGCTTCGACATTTTGAGTTTGTTTGAGTTGTTGTTTGAGAAAAGTGTTTTCAATTTCAAGCGCACGATGTGCCAATGTTTTATTAATTAACAGCAACAGCTCATCCATGTCGAATGGTTTTTTAAGAAAGTCATTGGCACCCAGGCGCAGGGCTTCAATGGCATTATCGACATTGGCATAGCCGGTTAAAATAATAAATGGGATATTGGCATCCAGTTTACGAATTTCAGTCAGTAATTCGATACCTGTCATATCGGGCATTTGCAGGTCACTGACAATCAGATCCACCTGTTCTGATTCAATAAATGATTTTAGAGCAACAGCAGGTTGCTGAAAAACAGAGCAGTTAATATTTGACTCATCACAAAAACGCTGCATGAGTTCCCCTGTTTTGGGATCATCATCTACAAAGTAAATATCAGGTTGTTTGGTTGTTGACATAAGTTCAGCTATAAC
>JALXDW010000518.1 GCA_027070385.1 Chromatiales bacterium | reverse complement strand
AAAAGTGCCAATTAAGTAATCAGAAAAAATATTTTATTCAGAGTATGTAAATAAATTTAATAAAAAGAGATATTCTCATGAAACGTGTAATTTTATTATTAGTTTTAATCAGTTTGGGTCAGGTTGGTGTTTTGTCATCAACGTTAGCGAAAAGCAGCGGTATATTAAAAAACCAGTCTTTAAAACTGTATCGTGGTGAGGTGCGGGTTTTAAAAATTGGTGAAGTTGATCGCGTTGCAGTGGGTAATGGCAAAATTCTCAGTACTTCCATTACCAAAAAAGGTCAGTTGATTATACTGGCTGAGAAAACCGGTGAAACCATTATTCACATCTGGGGTAAAAAAGGTTGGGAACGTGATTTGAAGATAAAAATATCACCATCTAACCCGCAAACAGCAGTCAGTGAAATCAGAGCACTATTGCATGATTCCAAAGGTTTAAAAGTACGTTCGGTAGGTGGCCGTACAGTTATTGATGGGGATGTTGGTCCGGCTGATGCTGCAAAACTAAAAGTTATTCAAAAATATTATCCAAACACCATTGTGCTTGCACGAACCACAGCAGCCAGTTTTCATGACAAAATGATTCATATGAAAGTGCAAATTACGGAGTTCAGCAGTAATGCGCTGGAAGAAGTGGGGATTAACTGGTCAACAAATATCAATGGCCCGGCCTGGGGTGTAGTGGCAACGCCCAGTACGACTTACCCAGCTGATCCGAATGGTATTATTGATACATCCACTGTACTGGGAAAACAGTTTGGTTTCTTTGGTATTGCAACGGCAATGACTTCACGTATTAACCTGATGGTGAGTAATGGTGATGCCTTGATCCTTGCTGCACCAACATTAACCGCACGTAGCGGTGGTGAAGCTGAGTTTTTGTCCGGGGGTGAAATACCATTAGAAACATCCAGCCAGAACGGGACTAACATTGAATTTAAAGAATACGGTATTAAATTGAAAATTAAACCGGTAGCGGATGACGATAATAATATTACCGCGCGAATTGAAACAGAATTAAGTGCCCCCGATCCTTCAACGGCTGTCAAAGGTACACCGGGTTTTTTAACTCGAAAAGCATCGGCAGATTTAAGTATGCGAAACAAGGAAACCATTGTCATTTCCGGTTTACTTAATTCTGAGTTAAGCAAGGACGTTTCAAAAGTAAAATATTTAAGCTCCATTCCGCTATTAGGTGCTTTATTCAGAAATACCAAAACACGAGACAAGAAGACAGAGCTGGTTATCTTTGTTACGCCCACTATTTTCGATGCAAACTCTGAAATTAACAAACAATCTGTCGCGCAGCATGACCAGTTAATTAAACGCTTTAGAGATGCGGTGGAGTTACGTGAGTGGATGAAAAAAGGTTCAGCAAATTCAGATCTTTTGGAATAGGGTGCAGCCATGTTTAATATCAGTGTAAAAACAGACAAAGATGTTGAGGTTGCTCAGTTACGTTGTGTATTGAATCATTGTGCTATCGGTAAAAACAGAGATAATCTGGTACAGCTACGAGGCTGGAGTATTGCACCGGTACATGCTGAAATTCAGCAACAAAAAGACGGCTTGTTTATTGAAGACAGAAGCGAAGGTGCTGGCACCTATGTGAATGACAAAAAAATTACGGAGCGCTATGGCCCTTTGTCAGCCAATGATGTTATTAGTATTGCCAGTTACCGGTTAAAAGTTGACGCATCAGAATATGATGAGCAGGACAAACGCCGGCGTAAGCTGGAACAGAATGATATTAACAGCACACAGGAGTTACGTGATGTAAAAAAAATATTGCGTAATGAATTGTTGATGTGGCGTGGCTATGTGCATCAGGAATTACTCAGCTACATGGACTTGCAGCGTACCGATATAGGTAATTGGAGTGAAGAGCGGCTGCGTGAAAAAGTCAGTGAGATGATCAATGAGATCATTGATGGTATTGACGAAGGTCTGCCCCCGCATATAAAACGTGAAACGCTCGCCAAAGATGTACTAAATGAAACCATTGGTCTTGGCCCGCTTGAAGAGTTGCTTGCAGATGAGTCAGTTACTGAAGTGATGGTAAATTGTTTTGACGATATTTATGTGGAACGCGAAGGCAAATTGACACACACTGATGTTATATACAGTGACCATGATGCGGTGATGTCAACGATTGAACGAATTATTTCACCATTAGGTCGGCGTATTGACGAAAGCTCACCCATGGTGGATGCACGTTTAAAAGATGGTTCAAGGGTAAACGCAATTATCCCGCCACTTGCCTTACGAGGGCCCTGTATTACTATTCGAAAATTCTCGACCAAAAAATTATCGGATCAGGATCTTGTGAATTTTGGTGCAATCAGTCCGGAAATGATGGCCTTTTTAAAAACAGTTGTTGTTAACAAGCAGAACGTCATTATCTCCGGTGGTACCGGTTCCGGTAAAACAACATTGCTGAATGTACTGTCAAATTACATTCCTAAAGGTGAACGTGTTATTACGGTTGAAGATGCGGCTGAATTACAATTACAACAACCGCATCTTGTCACGTTAGAAGCACGGCCAGCCAATATTGAAGGGACAGGCCAGGTCACCATTCGGGATTTGGTTAAAAACTGTTTACGGATGCGCCCAGACCGAATTGTTGTCGGTGAGTGTCGTGGTGCCGAAGCACTTGATATGTTGCAAGCTATGAATACCGGCCATGAAGGTTCGTTAACAACAGCGCATGCCAATACCCCGCGTGATATGTTATCGCGAATGGAAGTCATGGTATTAATGGCGGGTATGGAGTTACCTATTCAGGCAATTCGTGAACAGATAGCATCAGCGATTAATATTATCGTACAACAGAACCGCTTCCCGGATGGTAGCCGAAAAATTACCTACATCACGGAGATAACGGGTATGGAATCCGGTGTGATTCAAATGCAGGATATTTTCCGCTTTGAGCAGGACGGTTATGATGCCGAAGGTAAGCTACAGG
>JALXDW010000517.1:2019-2984 GCA_027070385.1 Chromatiales bacterium | reverse complement strand
AGCGCAGATTGTGAGTTGTTTCTCACCAAACCCCTCGGCATCGGCATATTAACCACTGCAGAAAAAAAGAAATGTCTTAAAGATGAACACAGCCGTATCGCTATTGAAACCATGTTGCAATTAAATAAACCCGGTGCTGAGTTTGCCAGACTTCCCTATGTAACGGCCATGACCGATGTAACCGGTTTTGGTCTCATGGGACACTTGAGCGAAATTTGTGAAGGGAGTGGCTTGCAGGCCATAGTAAACTACGATGCTGTTCCCAAATTACCGGAAGTTGAACACTACCTGTCATTAGACTGCTCACCCGGTGGCGCACAACGCAACTTCGACAGTTATGGTCAACATTTAAGTGATATGACCGAACAACAGAAAAAAATACTTTGTGACCCACAAACCTCCGGTGGTTTGTTAGTCGCGGTGAAAACAGACCACAGTAAAGACTTTATTCAATTTGCACAGACACTTGATTTAGACTTGCAACCATTAGGCAAACTGATAAAAGCAACAGAGCCAACATCCCGTTTAATAACCGTTATCTAGTAGCCTTTACAGACGATAAGTATGTCAAACACAACACTCTCCAAACTGCCACAAATAGATGATTACCGTTCATTGTTTCTAAATGATACTCCACTGCTTGATGTACGTGCACCTATAGAATATCAACAAGGTGCATTCCCTCTCGCTCAGAACATTCCACTTATGAATGACAAGGAACGTACCGATGTTGGACGGTGTTATAAAAAAGCTGGCCAGGATGCCGCCATTGAACTTGGCCATCAACGGGTACAAGGCAAGATAAAATTGGAACGTGTTGAACGCTGGGCAAACTTTTTTAAACAGCACCCACATGGCATCCTTTACTGTTTTCGTGGCGGCATGCGCTCAAAAATCTCACAACAGTGGATTTATGATCACACCGGTATCATCTACCCGCGAATAAAAGGGGGTTACAAAGCCAT
>JALXDW010000517.1:0-2009 GCA_027070385.1 Chromatiales bacterium | reverse complement strand
AACCCGGTTATATTAGGTGGCCGAACCGGTGCCGGCAAAACGGTCTTGCTGAAAAAAATAAAGCAGAAAATTGATCTTGAAGGCCTTTTTCACCATAGAGGTTCGGTCTTTGGCAAACACGTTACTCCCCAACCCACACAAATTGATATTGAAAATACACTTTCCATTGCGTTACTCAAATTATGTCATCAGGGCTTCTCAAATATCGTACTCGAAGATGAAGGTGGAAATATCGGCTCACGTCGAACGCCTGAATGTCTGGTTCATAAAATGCAACAGTCCCCTATTGTTCTACTCGAAACCAATATTGATGAACGTATCAATATCACCTATCAGGAATATATTATTGACGATCTGCGGGAATACCAGTCTTTTTATGGTGAACAACAAGGTTTTCAGCAATGGTCAAATCAACTCAACAATGCGATTGACAGAATTCAACGCCGACTCGGTGGCCTTCGACACAGGAAACTCAAGGCATTACTTGAAGATGCACTGCAACAACAACTCGCAGGCAATATCGAAGCACACAAACAATGGATTCATATGTTACTGCTTGACTATTATGATCCTATGTATGATTACCAGCTTGCAAAAAAACAACAGCGGGTTGTTTTTAAAGGTAATCAGGATGAAATATTCGATTACCTGACAAACAAATATAAAATCAACTGAATAATATTAAGATTTTATTTCTTGAAAATCATTTCCAGACGCAATATAAAAGAATACTCCGCATCAAAGTTGTTTATTTTCTTAAACTGAATTTGTGGTATCAGTTCAACAAACAAATAATCTTTATGAATATTCTGCCGGTAACTTGCTCCAATTAAATAGTGTGTTGCATGAGTCACAGGCTCACTTTTTCCATAAGCACCAATATAATACGATACAGCACGTCTTTTACTTAATGTGTGTAGCATTGAAAAAGTCTGGCTTAACTCAAAATACTGCGTTTCATGTGTCCAACGTGCAAGGCTTGAAGAGCGGAATAATGTATTTTCATTAACCTTGTTACTTATATCAAAACTGGTGTCGGCACCTGAGCCAGTGGTTCGAAATGAATAAAAATTTTCATTAAAATGGAAACTCCATTTATCAAATTCATAAAGCCTGCTTATTCTGAATTTAACATACACATTCACATCCGAACTTAAACGCAGACCAACCGACGGTTTAAACCGCCAGTGTTCCTGTTTGCCAACGGAACCCTGAACACCAATGAAATATTTTTTCTTGTCCTGCTGCTCAACCGGTGTGGTATCCGTCGGTGATGCAACTTCATCCTTTCGTGTATCAGTATCAGATTCGACAACAACATTCACTTTCTTTTTTGTATTCGGCATGCGTAATTTAAGACGAAAATCAGCTACTGTATGAACCGCTCCACGTTCATCCCGAATAATATCCGTTCTCAATCTCAGAAATGTACCACTTCTGTCGTAAAAAGCTTTGTCTTCAGAAAAAAACTCGTCCCAGAGCAGGGGGACTCCGGGCCGGCTACCCGTCGGTGGGAAAAAAAATCCCCTGATCGTCAAAAATTTCCTCCCGACCTCGCGCGAAGCGGGCGCTTGTATCCGCCTGAGAAGGAGTGTATCTTTGAGCCTCGCCATGCTGCGGTCGCCGCGCGAACCGCTGGACCACGCAAAGAAGGAGGCGTGACGGAATGATCGATGCGGAACTCCTCGAAATACTGGCCTGTCCGGAGACCAAGGAACCGGTCCACCTGGCGGACCAGGAACTGATCGACGAGCTGAACGCCCGGATCGAACGGGGCGAAGTAAAGAACAGGGGGGGAAAAGCGGTGGAGAAGAAGATCGACGGAGGACTGGTCCGCCAGGACGGGGCGTACCTCTATCCGATAGAGGACGGCATTCCGATCATGCTGATCGACGAGGCGATCCCGCTCAAGGAGGAGTAGCCCTCATCCGGAAAGCCCCTTTCCAGTCCTTACTACTCGCCCAAAACTTCTTTCCAATGCCCAGGCTGTCTTTGACGGCCTCCAGGTT
>JALXDW010000516.1 GCA_027070385.1 Chromatiales bacterium | reverse complement strand
TGGCACTGTCGCACTACATGGTATCGGTATTCGTAAAACAGAACGTGGACAGCGTGGATTCTGATTAACGAAAAGACTTCATGATAGTAGGTATTAAATGCAGTTAAGAAATTTAATTATTTTTATGGGGTTGGTTGTTTTTACAGGTAACGCATTTGCCCACCATGTGTTGGGGCGGCCTTCCTATAGTTTGGGTGAAGACTCAAATACACCACCGAGTATGCAGGTGGAAACACAAATTGGTAAGTATTATGTTACTTACATGGCTTTCCCTGCATTTCCCAAACCAGGTGAATCAGGAAGAGTGAATTTATACGCCAGTCGAATTGACAATGGTATTCCCTTTAATGGAAAGGTAACCTTTAAAGTACGTGATGACAGTTTTTTCTCGTCAGATGAAGAAATTCTAGGTACCCAGGATATTGATGATGGCGTCTATCGGCAAGGTTTTGTGTTTAATAAAGCCGGGCACTATATTATAACAGCTGAATTTGAATCAGAAGGGGCACCTTATTCGATTGACTTTCCTTTGCAAATAGGTGAACCCTTTCCTATTGGGCCACTCGGCATCAGTGTTTCTGTTATCGCTTTACTGCTTCTTTTTGTAAATATTACACAGCGTAAACGGCTGGCACGTATTAAAGCGAGTCAGCATCATCAGAAAGTTCAACACCAGAAAATTTAAAATGAATCAACTGCTGGATGTATATCATGATTGAATCATTACTTTCCCATATTAATAGTCTTGTTTATCACACAACAGAAGGGATGGTGCATCCCGGGTTGTCTGCAGATTGGGTATTACTTGTACTGGTGTCGATGGCCTTATTATCCGCATGGATGATGCGAACACTCTCATCCGCTACTTCTCAGCATACAATAGGGCTGGTTAGTTTATCCCGACTGCCGTTGATAGGCCATACAATACAGAACATGATCACCCATCCGGTCGTTATTACCGTATTGAGAATAATCACATCGATTGTTTTTTTGCTGGTGATTGCAGCTGGTTTATTCGGCACCCAGGTTGCTGAGAGAAATATTGCAACCACACTAACTTGGACATTATGGTGGTCGGGTGTTGTTATCAGTGTTTTCTTTGTTGGTTCAGCCTGGTGCGCAATTTGTCCGTGGGATGCCATAGCTACCTGGTTGGTACGTCGGCGGTTGTGGAAAAGAGGTAATACACTTAGCAGCCTTAATCTTAAAGTACCTAAAGTCATTCGGAATATCTGGCATGCGCTTATTATGTTTGTGGTATTAACCTGGTTGGAGCTGGGATATGGTGTGACAACGAGTCCGTATGCAACTGCGCTGCTTGCTTTGCTTATTGTGGTACTGGCAACCATTTCTTTAGCTATTTATGAACGGAAGGCTTTTTGTCGATATTTTTGTGCAGTCGGTCGAACTCTTGGTGCGTATGGTGGCATTGCTCCAATTGCTTTACGGCCGATAGATAATAACGTTTGTGCAAATTGTAAAACACTGGAGTGTTATAAGGGTACAGATGATATTGAACCTTGCCCGACTCATTTGGTGATGGGAAGTTTGAAACAGAATACTTATTGTACTTCTTGTGGTGCCTGCACACAGAGCTGTCCACATCAAAATATAAGTTGGCAGTTACGAAATATCGGTGATGAAATCACTTATTCGGCACGTCCACATTGGGATGAATCCTGGTTTATTTTAGGGTTGCTGTCATTGACTATTTTTCATGGCTTTACAATGATGCCCTATTGGGAAGACTGGATGCGGCAGCTGGCTTATATAATGGGTGACTCAGGTCGTATCCTGACAAGTTTTAGTATTGGTATGCTGATTGCCATGCTTATCCCTTTATTGTTGTATTCAGGGTGTATTGCATGGTTGAAACATATTATGGGGAATCAGGACAGTTGGCGGCGTGTTTTTTCAGCGATGGCATTAACTGTTTTGCCGTTAGCCTTTGCATACCATATTGCACATAATTTGAGTCATCTTTTTCGAGAAAGTCAGGGTTTCTTGTCTGTTGTTCTCAATCCATTTGGTACCAATACACAGCCACTTTCAATGCACGAAATTCATATGCGTCATATGAATCCACTGGTTGATGACAATATTGTATTTGCATTACAGGCAACACTTATTTTATTTGGTTTTTGGCTGGCATTGAAAATTTTACGTCACCGATTACCCCAGCTTAGCCACTCAGGTGGTTCCTTATCGCGTTGGAGTGTTATTCCCATGTTGAGTTTTATCTCATTAATCAGCATGGTTAATTTATGGCTGTTAATGCAACCGATGATCATGCGGATGTAAAACAGGAAAAATGGAATTATTTTAATGTTGAATAAATTCAAGAACTATTTACAAAGTTATTGCAGCCTGAGTGCGCGTTGCCCTATTGGTGTATTTTTCAGTGTCTTTACTTTGGGAATACTGTTTTGGGGTGCTTTTAACACCAGCATGGAATTAACAAATACTGAATCATTCTGTATATCCTGTCATGAAATGCAGGAGAATGTTTATCAGGAATATAAAAAAACCATTCACTATGCAAATCGTACCGGTGTACGTGCAACTTGCCCTGATTGCCATGTACCAAAAGATTGGGTGCATAAAGTGGTACGTAAAATTGGTGCAACAAATGAGCTGTTTCATAAAATGATTGGTAGTATCAATACTAAAGAAAAATTTGAGGCAAAGCGACTGGAACTTGCTGAACATGTCTGGGATACAATGAAAAGTACAGACTCACGTGAATGCAGAAATTGTCATAGCTTTAATTATATGGCATTGAAAAAGCAGAAAAAAAACTCCCAAAAGAAACACAAGCGTGCAGTTGAAAATAAAATGACCTGTATTGATTGTCATATGGGTGTGGCACATAATATTGCAAAAGACTTTGATAAAGATGGAAAAATACATGAGTCATTTAGAAAAACAGCTCGTCCATGTAGCGATTGTCACAAAGACATGGTAGAAGGTGAATGGTGATACTA
>JALXDW010000515.1 GCA_027070385.1 Chromatiales bacterium | reverse complement strand
CCTCTCACATTTGATGTTGCACTGAAGTTTGCACAGAAACCACATCCTGAATTATCAATAGCTAAACTTAATCTGAAGCAGGCTGTTAATGAAAAACAGCAGGTGGAATTACAAACAGATCTAACGGCTTATCTAGAAGGGCGTTTACGATATATTGAACCATCCGCATTGGCACTGGATCAATCACATGATGATCATCGTGCTGCGATTGTGCTGAGTAAAACACTGTATGATTCAGGTCGAACTGAGCGGGCAATAAGTGCCGCAGATTCCAACATTAAAGCCCAGCAAATTAATCAACAGCGCATTGCCCTGCAACGTCGATTGGATATTATGGCAAGATTCTTCGATGTTATTCTCGCCGATATGAATTTTTATCGGTACAACGAGGAAATGGCTACAGAATTCGTTAGTCTGGACAGGTTAAAAGACCGGCTTGAACTTGGGCAAACATCTGATATTGATGTGATGAAGCAAGATGTTGAATATCAGAAAATACGTTACTTATGGCTTAAAAGTCAGAATGAACAACGTATGACAAGAGCCCGACTGGCGGTTGCAATGGGGCGTCCCGGTGAACTGGTTTCAACCGTTTCAAAACCGGTACTATCAAAAATCAAGGCAAAACTACCGGCTGTTGAAATTCTTAAACGCTATGCTTTGAAAAACAATTATCGCCTTAAAGCATTAACTTCCCAGCTATCAGCGGCAAAAGCCAAAGTTGAACTTGCCAGAAAATCTGGCGGTGCCACCATTAATGCTGAAGCTGCAACTTATGCCTATTCTCGTGATTTAAGAAGTCATGACGAGTTTCAAATCGGTTTGGTATTGAATATTCCGTTATTTAGCGGCAGTAAAACGGATATTGAAACGGCAAAAGCCCTGAATAAAGTGCATATAATCGAAGCAGATATTGCATTGGCGAAAGCACAAATTGAATCCTCTGTTCTAAGTTTATGGTTGGAGTTTGATGCGTTAAAGGGAAAGTTGCAACAAATGCAGGCATTAACAGATTATCGTGAACTGTATCTGGATCGAAGTCGTGCTTTATATGAACTGGAAGTAAAAACAGATCTGGGTGATGCAATGGTACGTGTATCGGAAGCAGAACGGGATTATCTGAAAACACAATATCAAATGATGCTGGTCATTTCCAAACTGGAACTGGAAATCGGCTTGTCACTGGCAGAAATTTCTTCCAACAAGATTTTATCTATTCAGTCATTAAGACAGAGGAAATAATAAATGAAATACATTAATCAGACTTTGTTGACTGTTGGATTGTTTCTTCTGATTGCACAGCATAGTGTTTTTGCAAAAGAACAACTGACAGCCGTTGTTGAGTGGGCTCAGCGTGTTGAT
The DNA here is from genome assembly GCA_027070385.1 of Chromatiales bacterium. Classification (GTDB taxonomy): domain Bacteria; phylum Pseudomonadota; class Gammaproteobacteria; order UBA6429; family Thiohalophilaceae; genus SZUA-37. The sequence goes on along the minus strand of JALXDW010000515.1, from coordinate 1,624 downwards.
TTGACTATTCCGGTGGAAGGGATTGTTAAGAAGGTACTGGTTAACACGGGGCAAAAGGTAAAAAAAGGCCAGGTACTTGTTGAGTTGGACAAACGTATTGTCCTTGCAGATTTACGTCAGGCAAAGGCAGCATTGAATGCAGTGCGAGCAAATTACGAAGAAGTCAAAAGAGAACTGGAACGTGCCCAGGAACTTTATGATCGTACGGTATTATCTGATCATGACTTACAGGTTGCCAAAAACAACGAAGTGATTGCCAAATCCAAGCTGGAACAGGCGAAAGCCAATTATGTGAAAGCACAGGTCGCATTGGAATATGCATCACTGCGTGCTCCTTTTGACAGTATTATCCTGCATCGCGCGGTTGAAGTTGGTAAAGCAATTATTAAATTACAAGCTTATGATACGCTTATTACCCTGGCATCAAGTAACAAATACCTGGCCGTTGCACCATTAAATCAGGCACAGGCTACATCCATCGCTATTGGTGATAAAGTCAGTGTGCTTGATAACGATAATCGCTATACAGGTAAAGTGACAGCGATTGAATATATGGATGCGAATACAACCGCAGCATTCAGGCTGGTCGTTGAATTTGGTAGCGATAATCATAACTTACATGCCGGTTCAGTTGTAAAAGTCAGTTTCTAATGCACTGCTGCAGAAAATTTGTTATTTCCGGTCGGGTGCAGGGTGTTTGCTATCGGGCTAGCACTCAGAAAAAGGCCATTGAACTTGAATTAACCGGTTATGTGAGAAATTTGCCTGATGGGCGAGTAGAAGCTGAGTGTTGTGGTACGGTTGAAAATATTGAAGCCATGCAACAGTGGTTTTGGTCTGGTCCGGTTATGGCTAAAGTCATTGATGTACAGATACAGCCATTACCGATACTGGATTATGCTACTTTTGATGTACGTTAGCTTGTTAACGCAAACTCCAGTCATTATCCAAAGCGCGGAAAATTTTTGATGTGTAGCGGTAGCTGCCCAGGCTGCCATTATAACGTGCCAATGCACGGGTAATATTGCCCTTTTCTTTATCCAGGTAATATCGCAGTATCGTGCAGCCAAAACGCAGGTTGGTGCGGATATTGAACAGGTTATCATCGACATTGCCAATTTCTTTTAGCCAGAAAGGCATGATTTGCATCAAGCCTCTTGCCCCCGCTGTTGAAATGGCATATTCATCAAAATTACTTTCGACCTGAATCAGTGCCAACACTATTTGTGGTGAGAGATTAACCCGGGTGGCCTCATAATGGATATGACGTAGTAGCTGTAAACGCTCTCTGGTATCTTTAATTTTATCTTCCAGTCGAGTCGACATATCTAACAACCAGACTTCGGCATCAAAGCGATCCTGAAAACTGTCACTTGCAGCAATAGATTCTTTTAGTAATTGCCGCAATGCGGCATCGGGTTTTTCCTGGGTTGAAGCAAGTGTTTGCCCTGCAAGGAAAAAAAACAGTAAACAGGTAAAATAGATAAGAATTGATAGTCTATTTATGGATTTCATTTTGCTTTGATTATTTTATATTTTACGCCATCTTTTCTTTTAAAAAATCGAGTAATGCTTCTGTTTGAATATCCTGCGATTGTTGATCTTTTCGCCCTTTATATTCAAA
>JALXDW010000514.1 GCA_027070385.1 Chromatiales bacterium | reverse complement strand
TTTTTCTTCCATTGCTTCAATTAATTCAACAACATCCATTACGGTCATATTGCTGATTGATTCTAAAATATCATCTTTTGAAACTGCCATGAGTTTATCTCCAATTTTCTATGTCTCAGTCTGTGACTGAATAAATAATTTAACTTCAGGTTGCTTATGCCGCGTCTTGTTTCTGATCGCGGATAGCTGCCACTGTACGAGTAAGCTTGCCCGGTACCTCGTTGAGGGTTTGGGCAAGTTTGGTGATCGGTGCTTGCATGACAGACATCAACATGCTGATAGCTTGATCTTTGGTTGGTAAACTTGCTAAACGATCAAGTTCATTTGCAGCTAACAGCTGCCCACCCACGGCCAATGCTTTGACCACCAAGGCTTCATTCTCTTTAGCAAAATCTTTTATCACTCGTGCTGCACAACCAGGATCTTCTTGCGAAAACGCATAGACCATGGGGCCAACAAAAGCTTCAACCATACATTCGAATTCAGTACCTTCGACTGCACGTTTGGCCAGATTGTTTTTTATAACACGCAGATAAACACCGCCTTCACGTGCTTTCGCGCGTAATTCGGTCATTTGTTCTGCTGACAAGCCATTGTATTCTGCTAATACAGCACTGTGTGCTGTGGCAGCGATTTCGGCAACGTCTGCTACAATAGCCTTCTTTTCATCTAAGCTAAGTGCCACGTAAACCTCCTTCACTTTTGTACGCTTAAAACTCAAGCGCCAACTAAAATATGCAACAAACCATACAGAAAACCTGTATTTTTTGCTGCCCCTACGGTAATAACCTGTTAGAAAATTCAGAAAAATTTCTTCTTGGTACACCGCCTGCGTAGGTAGAAAACTCTTTTAATGACGCTGAGTTTAACCACTAGCTCATAAAGCTATAAACCCATTGCCCGCCTACGGTCTTTGACGGTTTTGGTCGCTAAAATGCTACCAAAACCCAAAGTCCTTAAATAACGTTAAAAATTCAGATTTAGACCTAAGCTTCTAACGTTGCATGATCAATCGCAATTCCAGGCCCCATGGTACTGGAAATCGATACTTTCTTAATATATTGACCTTTTGCTGAAGCTGGCTTGGCCTTTTTCAGGTCAGTCAACAACACTTCCAGATTTTGCTTTAATGCAGCCCCATCAAAATCAACATTGCCAATACGTGCATGAATAATACCGGCTTTGTCAGTACGGAATCGAACCTGACCTGATTTTGCGTTTTTAACTGCTGTTTCAACATCCGGTGTTACCGTACCTACTTTAGGGTTCGGCATTAAACCACGTGGTCCCAGAATCGTACCAAGCTGACCGACGACACGCATCGCATCAGGTGATGCAATCACCACGTCAAAATCCAGGTTTCCACCTTTAATACTTTCGGCTAAATCGTCCATACCCACCACATCTGCACCCGCTGCCGTGGCTTTGTCTGCATTTTCACCCTGAGTGAAAACAGCAACACGAACGGTTTTACCCGTACCATTTGGCAGTACACAGGCACCACGTACAACCTGGTCAGATTTACGCGGGTCAACGCCAAGGTTAATGGCTACATCTACCGCTTCAGTAAATTTTGCTTTTGGTAATTCTTTTAATAAATTAAAGGCAGCATCAACTTCATATTGTTTGCCCACCTCGAGTTTTTCCGCAATCACTTTTGCTTTTTTTGATAACTTGGCCATTTTACACGCCCTCCGTTTCAAGACCCATACTACGTGCAGTACCTGCAATAGTACGAACGGCTGCATCCATATCGGCGGCAGTAAGATCGGGTTCTTTCATCTTTACAATTTCTTCAAGTTGAGCACGAGATACTTTGCCCACTTTATCGCGATTTGGCACACCCGAGCCTTTCGGGATACCGGCTGCTTTCTTTAATAAAACAGCAGCTGGAGGGGTTTTTGTTACAAAAGTAAAACTGCGATCCGCATAAACCGTGATCACAACCGGAATAGGCAAGCCTTTTTCCACACTTTGCGTTTTAGCATTAAATGCTTTACAGAAATCCATGATATTAACACCATGCTGACCCAGCGCAGGACCAACCGGTGGACTTGGGTTTGCTTCGCCAGCTGCAACTTGCAGCTTGATATAAGCTTCTATCTTCTTTGCCATCTTTTTTCTCCTTGCGGGTACAATCGCTCTGGCCTGGTTGCATCCCTTGTTTGGCTTGCAACCAACCTCGGCTCCCCGGGGTTACTTAAAAAATATTCCGGTCGCCATGGCTGACAACCCGAACATACTAAAACTTAACTTTTTTCGACCTGGCTAAACTCAAGGTCAACCGGTGTTGAACGACCAAAGATAGACACTTCAACGCGTAATCGGTTCTTATCATAGTCCACTTCTTCAACAACACCATTAAAGTCATTGAATGGACCTTCGATAATACGCACCACTTCACCCGCTTCGAACAACACTTTAGGACGTGGTTTTTCAACCCCTTCCTGTACACGATTGAGTATGGTTGCCGCTTCTGCATCACTAATAGGCGCAGGCTTGTTCGCTGTGCCACCAATAAAGCCCATTACCCGAGGGACTTCTTTAACAAGGTGCCAGGTTTCATCTGTCAGCTCCATTTGAACAAGCACATAACCCGGGAAAAATTTACGCTCACTCTTACGTTGCGTTCCACTGCGCATTTCAACGACTTCTTCAGTTGGCACCAGAATTTCACCAAACTGATCTTGTGCCCCAGCCAGCTCAATACGCTCTTTCAAAGCGCGCTGCACATGTGCTTCAAAACCTGAATAGGCGTGTACAACATACCAACGTAATGCCACGTTTATCTCCCTTTAGCCTTGATTAGCCCTAAGTTATTAACTCGTCAACCAACGAATAATTGAAACTAAAATCGTGTCAAACAACCATAAAATCAGCCCCATGATCACAACCATGACCATCACAATGGCTGTTGTTTGCATTGTTTCTTTTTTGGTTGGCCAGACTGTTTTACGCATTTCAACCACTGCAGCCCGGCTGAAGCT
>JALXDW010000513.1 GCA_027070385.1 Chromatiales bacterium | reverse complement strand
TTTTTTTACTGTTTTCGTTTTTCTGGTTTTCTTTTTGCCGGTTTTCTTTTTGCCGGTTTTCTTTTTGCCGGTTTTCTTTTTGCCGGTTTTCTTTTTGCCGGTCTTCTTTTTACTGGTTTTCTTTTTGCCGGTCTTCTTTTTACCGGTTTTCTTTTTGCCGGTTTTTTTCTTGCGAGATATTACTGTATCCTGCTCAACTTCAGTATTAGTCTGATGACGGGATTTTTTTCTTTCTGTGTGTTTTTTCTTTTTTGAAGAATCTTTTGTCCGGTTTTTATTTGTTTGGCCACCCTGTACCAGTTCAAAATCAATTTTACGTTCATCAAGATCAACACGAGCAACACGCACAACCACATCATTACCCAGTGCATATATTTTATGTGTATTCTCACCCATAAGCCGATGTTTAATCGGGTCAAAATGATAATAATCATTATCCAGGTTCGTTACATGTACCAGGCCTTCAACAAAAATATCATTCAATTCAACAAATAAACCAAAACCGGTCACTGTGGTAATTTTTCCAGGATATTCATTACCTACTTTATCGAGCATAAATTCACATTTAAGCCAGTCATTGACATCACGTGTTGCTTCATCAGCACGACGTTCCTTTTGTGAACAATTATCACCAAAGTTCACCATGTCATTATGATTATAAATATACTTGGAGACCGGTTTTTTCGTTAAAACATGCTTGATAGCGCGGTGTACCAATAAATCAGGATAACGCCGTATTGGTGAAGTAAAGTGTGCATAAGCATCATAGGCCAGGCCAAAATGGCCAATATTATCCGGGCTGTAAACGGCTTGTCTTAAACTGCGTAACAGAACTGTTTGAATGAGATTAAAATCAGATCGTTGCTTTATCTGGGAAACCAGCTTGGCATAATCCTTGGCAGTCGGTTTTTCGCCTCCAGGTATCTGTAAACCGAATTCGGACAGAAACTTGCGTAAGTCATCCAGTTTTTCAATGGTTGGCCCTTCATGAACACGATATAACGCGGGAATATTGTGTTCAAGCAAGTAACGTGCAGTGGCAACATTGGCCGTTATCATGCACTCTTCGATGATTTTGTGTGCGTCATTACGGTAAACCGGCACGATACGATCAATTTTACGTTCAGAACCAAACTCAATTTTGACTTCAACGGTTTCGAAGTCAATCGCTCCGCGCTGCGTGCGTTGTTTACGCATGGCTTTGTATAAACTGTGCAGGTTTTCCAGATGTGGCAGCACGGCTTTATATTTTGCACATAAATCGGCATCCCGTTGTTCCAACATGGCGCCCACCTGGGTATATGTTAAGCGTGCATGAGAATACATAACGGCCTGATAAAACTGCCAGGAGTCCAGTTTGCCCTGTTTATTAATCTGCATATCACAGACCATACATAATCGATTAACCTGTGGATTTAATGAACACAAACCATTCGATAAGGATTCCGGTAACATCGGAATAACTCGCTCTGGAAAGTAAACCGAGGTTGCGCGGTTTTGTGCTTCGATATCCAGGGCTGCTTCAGGTTTAACATAATGGGATACATCGGCAATGGCAACGATCAAACGCCAACCTTTTGCATTGGGTTCACAATACACAGCATCATCAAAATCACGAGCATCTTCACCGTCAATAGTAACCAGCGGCAAGTCGCGAATGTCAGTCCGTCCTTTTATTTCACTGTCCAAGACTTCCGTTGGTAAAGTTTCTGCTGCGTTAACAACATTTTTATTCCAATGATTTGGCAGGTCATATGAACGAATGGCAATATCTATTTCCAGTCCCGGTGCCATGTGATCACCCAATACTTCTTCAACCCTTCCCAATGCCTTGCTGCGTTTGGTGGGTTGCTGGATAATCTTCAGAGAAACAATTTGTCCATGTGTGGCACCGTTAAAGTCTTCCGCTGCAACCATGATATCCTGGGTAATGCGTTTATTATCCGCAACCACAAAACCAATACCATGTTCCACAAAGAGACGGCCCACAATGTGTTCATGTGCCCGTTCAAGGACTTCAACAATACGTCCCATTCGACGACCACGTCTGTCTTCTCCCGCCACTCGTGCCATGACACGATCACCATGGAAAACTTCACGCATATCACGTGGTGCTAAAAACAAATCGTCACTGTTATCATCCGGAATTAAAAAACCAAAACCATCAGGATGCCCTTGTACACGACCACAAACCAGGTCCATTTTATGTGCCAGACCATAGCCCCCTTTACGGGTATAAATGACCTGTCCATCACGTTCCATTGCGCGTAAACGTTTCTTGAGTGCAAAATAGTTATCTTCATCAAGCAAATCAAAGTGTTCAGCAATCTGATCGCGTGTCAGGGGGGTTCCAACCGACTCCAGATATTCCATGATCAATTCACGGCTGGCAATGGGTTGGGCATATTTTTGGGCTTCACGCTCAGCGTGGGGATCTCTGTTTTTTTTCTTCGACATTCTTCAAACTGTATAATTATAATAAGGTGTATAGTTTACCCTGAATTTGTTTTCTATGTGCTTATTTCATATTAAATTGACAGCGAATACACTTATTAGTAAAGTCTAGCCGCTTAAAGCCGAGGTGGTGGAATTGGTAGACACGCATGCTTCAGGTGCATGTGGGGGCAACCCCGTGGAGGTTCAAGTCCTCTTCTCGGCACCAATTAATATTCTACTTATAATACAACAAGTTACAACAAATTTATCCTATTCCCAGAGTTTAATGACGATGAGCAACCCGTTTCAGGAACAATTATTGAAAACAGGCATCGTTTCCAAGCAACAAGCACATAATGCAAAAACGCATAAAACCCGAAAAAACAAGCAACAACGTGCCAAAAAAACCACTGATCTTGATGAAACAAAATTAAAAGTTCAACAAGCGGCCGCAGAGAAAGCACAAATTGACCGGGCATTAAACAAGAAAAAAGATGAGGCTGCCCGTGTTAAAGCCATTGCAGCCGAGATTGATCAACTTATCATACAAAATGC
>JALXDW010000512.1 GCA_027070385.1 Chromatiales bacterium | reverse complement strand
GCCCGGAGTACTGTCTTTAGGATAAAAGTAAATAACAACATTACTGCCTTTTAGTGACGACAGTGATATTTCCTTGTCGCCTGTTGCAGGTAACTTGAAGTTTGGAACAGTTTTATTTAATTCAACGCCAGACATAGTGATATCATTTCTTAATTTGTGGGTTAATGTAGTTTTAACGGTTCAATAATAGCATCCAGATTGAGTTCGTCACCAAATTCCAGGAAATCCTCACGTAACCCCGATATATGCATGGATACGGGTATTTCGATGGTGATGGTAAGTGCAAACATTTTGGTGCCGGTGTGTGCTGCATTAAAGCTGTCTGTTTGCAAATCATGGATATTAATTTTTCGGTTATAAAAGAAATCAGTGACTTTGTGAACAATACCCGGATTATCCGGTGCCAGTACTTCAACGCAGTACGGAATGGCTTTTTCCTTGTTAATGCGTTGTTCGGTATGCTTTACCAGCAGAGTCAGCTTTAATTTTTCTTGTAAGCCGGGAAGGGTTTGTTCCAGTTTGGCTATATTATTCCATTGCCCTTCAATCAGCATAATCAGTGCGAATTCACCGCCAAGTAAACTCATTCTGGATTCGCAAATACTGCACTGCTGCTGGGTAATGGCTTCAGTCAGGCTTGCAACCAGTCCGGGCCGATCTTCGCCCAGCGCGGTGATAACAAGTAAATTTTTGTTTGCGGTGTCTGTATGCGGTATTTCTAAAACCATGGGCTAATGTTGATGTGTTTTGCCTGTGTTTGTCAACAAGATACTGTTTTAATTTGTATTGGGAGTAAAGCTGAATCGAATAATGCTGATTCGATGACTGTTTCGCTGGAAAGCGGGCAAAATACTGTTAGAACAGGTTGTTGAGCAAGTCAGGGTAGAGGCTCTTTTTTTAACAGGTATTTTATACGATTGAATCAATACGGTTTTATTTTAAACGCCTCTCTTCTTTAAATAACTTATTATAAACAACAACTTAAAGATACTTTTGCTGTATTGCAGCTTGTTGGGAACAGCGGTTTTACTTGAGTTTGTGGGCACTCACAAGTACTATGTGCGATTCAATTTTTTGGTCTTTATGTGGAGTAAAATATGTCTTCAAATGTAATTCAAGGGAGTATTGTGGCCTTGGTTACACCGATGTTTGCAGATGGTCGGGTGGATGATGAATGTTTGGCAAATCTGGTTGAGTTTCATATTGAAAATGAGACTGACGCGATCGTTGCCATGGGAACAACGGGTGAATCTGCAACACTGGATGAGAAAGAACATTGCCAGGTCGTTAAGCAGGTTGTTGAATATACGGCTGGTCGTATTCCTGTGATTGCCGGTACCGGTGCAAACTCCACGACAGAAGCGATTCATTTAACACAATGTGCCGCTGATGCCGGTGCCGATGCTTGTTTACTTGTCACGCCTTATTACAATAAACCCACTCAGGAAGGTTTATATCTGCATTTTAAAACGATTGCTGAAGCCGTGGATGTTCCACAAATTCTGTACAATGTACCAGGCAGAACAGCGGTAGACATGTTGCCTGAAACAGTGCAACGATTGGCAGAAATAAAAAATATTGTGGGTATCAAGGAAGCCACGGGCGATATTGCGCGTGCGCTGGATATTATGCAGCGCTGTACCGATAGCAGTCAATACGGTGACTTTGCTCTTTACAGTGGCGATGATGCTACAGCGTTGGAATGCATTTTAAAAGGTGCCAAGGGTGATATTTCAGTGACGGCAAATGTTGCACCGAAAGCCATGCACGATATGTGTATGGCAGCATTAGCCGGTGACGAGGCAACTGCGACTCAGATTAATCAAGCACTTTTGGGATTGCATGAAACTTTATTTGTAGAAGCGAATCCTATTCCTGTGAAATGGGCACTTGCCGAAATGGGTAAGATAAAAACAGGGCAACGTCTCCCAATGACCGTCTTGTCAGAACAATACCATTCTGTTGTACGTGAAGCCATGCACACTGCTGGCGTGTTATAAAATTTAATTTTTGATGTGGGTTTAAAATGTCTGTTGTAACAAAAAGTTTTTCGTTTTTTATTCTTGTATGGGTGTTTATTGTCTTATCTGGCTGTTCTTCAACTGTAAAAAATGAAGAATATAAAGGGGTTTATAAAGAAACCAAGACGCGTGAATATTCGCTTGAAGTTCCGCCTGATCTTGTAACACCGGATTCAAGTAATGCGCTACGGATTCCAAGTTTAACAACTGCTGGTAGCAGTTTTTCAGAATATTCAAGTCTTGATTCGACTGGTAACGTTTTACCTGCATCAACGGCCGGTGTCCGGTTTGTGCGTGATGGCAGTGTGTTTTGGTTGGAAATAAAAGCAAAACCGGATGAAGTCTGGAATCAGGTACGCAATTTCTTTCAGGATTTAGGTTTTACATTTACAACAGAAAGCCCGGTCAATGGTTTGCTTGAAACAGCCTATTTGGAAAATCGTTTTGATGTCCCGACAGGCTGGTTCGCATCCATGTTGGGGGGGTTATTTTCAACAGGGTTAATGGACCGATATCGCATTCGTATAGAACGAACCGATAAGGACGATGTCATTCGTTTGTTTATTACCCATCAAGGTTTGAAAGAACAGTCCTATGGTAGCTGGAGTGAATCAGATTACAGTGTGAAATGGGTAGAACGGGAACCTGATCCGGAATTGGAAGCTGAAATGTTGCAACGCTTTCTGGTTTTTCGGGGTGTTTCAAAAGCACGTGCCAAACAAATTGTTTCTGTGGGCAACACGCGTGAGCGCGCAAAGTTGGTAAAGAATACCCAATCCGGTCATTATGAGCTGGAGATCAATGAAATTTTCCCTCGTACCTGGCGACGTATCAGTATAGCACTTGATCGAATGGGGCTTGTTGTTGAAGATCGAAATCGCAGTAAAGGTTTGTATTATATAAAAACAACGGAAGACTTTATTAAAGGTGACACGGAAGAAAAAGGCTGGTTTGCCTCTTTGTTCTCATCAAGTAATGAAC
>JALXDW010000511.1 GCA_027070385.1 Chromatiales bacterium | reverse complement strand
GTGTTATCTATATTAACGGGACAGGTCACTGTCCCGTTATTGTTGGTAAGTCGGTAAATTTAAAAAGTCATTGATGAATAATAAAACGATCACAATTTCGCTTGATGGTATGGGCGGGGATTTCGGCCCTGATAGTGTAATACCGGCTGCATTTGATATTCTGGAACGTTATCCGTACGTTAAATTGATTATAACGGGTGACGAAACAGTATTAAAAAATAAATTAAATGAATATCAATCGCACTCGTCAGAAAAATATCAGTCACGCATTGTAATACAGCATACAACACAAAAAGTAGGGTCGAATGAAGCGCCTTCTGTTGCATTACGCGGTAAAAAAGATTCTTCGATGCGTGTAGCAATTAACCTGGTTAAAGAAGGACAGGCCGATGCCTGTGTCAGTGCGGGGAATACCGGTGCGTTGATGGCGACGGCACGTTTTGTTCTTAAAATGTTACCCGGTATTGACCGTCCTGCGATTTGTTCTGCTATTCCTACAGTCAGCGGACATACACATGTTCTGGATCTTGGTGCAAATGTTGAAACATCACCGGAAGGTCTTTATGAATTTGCGGTTATGGGTTCAGCGTTAGTCAGCGCATTAGACAGCAAAAAAAATCCAACGGTTGCATTGCTGAATATTGGTGAAGAAGATATAAAAGGGAATGAAACAGTTAAAGAAGCAGCAAAAATACTGACTCAAAGTGATTTGAATTTTGTCGGTTACGTTGAAGGTGATGGTATTTACATGGGAGATGCCGACATTGTTGTTTGTGATGGTTTTGTAGGTAACGTGATGCTTAAAGCGAGCGAGGGCGTTGCTAAATTATTTTCCCACTATATGAAGCAGTCATTCATGAAAAACCTGTTAACCAAAATAATGGGGTTGGCTGTTAAACCTGTTTTAAAATCATTACGTAAAAATATTGATCCACGCGAATATAACGGAGCCAGTTTCCTGGGCCTGCAAGGTATAGTCATTAAAAGTCATGGTGGAGCAGATGCGTACTCATTTGCACGTGCAATTGAAGTTGCTATTCAGGAAGTCAAACAGAACGTTCCTCTGCGGATTACCGATATACTTGAAATGCACCTAGTAGAAAGGCAGGCCGGTTAATGACATACTCGAAAATTATTGGGACAGGCAGCTATTTACCCGAAAATATTGTAACCAATGTTGATCTGGAAAAGCTGGTTGAAACATCCAATGAATGGATCACTGAGCGTACCGGCATAAAAAAACGCCATATTGCCAAAGGTGAAACAACCTCTGATTTAGCAGAGCAAGCGGCGATTGCTGCCATGCAGGCAGCGAATGTTTCAAAAGATGATATTGATCTTATCATTGTGGCAACCACGACACCGGACAGAATTTTCCCCAGTACTGCATGTATTCTTCAGGAACGTCTGGATATTCATGGTTGCCCAGCTTTCGATGTACAGGCGGTTTGTACCGGCTTTGTTTACGCATTAAGTGTGGCCGATGCATTTATTAAAAGTGGACAATACCAATGTGCCCTGGTGATAGGTGCGGAAACACTTTCGAATATAGTGGACTGGAGCGATCGCAGCACCTGCGTGTTGTTTGGTGACGGGGCGGGGGCTGTTGTGTTAAGTGCATCGAATGAACCGGGTATTTTATCCACACATATTCATGCTGATGGTAAATACAAGGAATTGTTAACCGTTCCTGCGGGGATTTCTGAAAAACCGGACGTGCTTAAAGAAGGTAAAGCCTTTATGACCATGAAAGGCAATGAAGTTTTTAAAGTGGCGGTGAATACCCTGGGCCGAATTGCAGATGAAACACTATCAGCAAATAATATGCAAAAATCAGACGTAGACTGGCTGGTTCCACATCAGGCGAACATCCGTATTATTAAAGCAGCCGCAAAAAAACTCAACTTGTCGATGGACCATGTAGTCGTGACGGTTGATGAACATGGTAATACTTCTGCAGCATCCATTCCTCTGGCACTGGATACAGCCGTGCGTGATGGACGGATAAAACCCGGGCAAACTTTGTTATTGGAAGCCTTTGGTGGTGGTTTTACCTGGGGTTCTGCATTGTTAAAATTATAAAATAATAACTGTTATCATGTTTTAAGAAACAGCAGGTTGTCACTGTGAGCGATACTGTGGCAACCTTACTTGAAGATGTGACCGGCTCCATTCAGGATACGGTGTTATCGCTTGTAATGTCCCATACATCGTTTGTACTTTACAGTAAAAATACCGAAAGTATGGTTCAACAATTAAAATATATAAATCGTTAAGGTGTGATATGTCGTTAGCTTTTGTTTTTCCCGGTCAGGGGTCGCAATCCATTGGTATGTTAAAAGAGTTAGCCGAAGCTGAACCGGTTGTAATCGATACGTTTAAATTAGCCAGTGACTCACTCGGTTATGACTTATGGGAAATCACACAACACGGGCCACAAGAAAAACTTAACTCAACGGATATTACCCAACCCGCCTTGTTAGCCGCTGGGGTTGCCTGCTGGAAAGTCTGGCAAGCAAAAGCGGGTGCCATGCCGGTTGTTCTGGCAGGGCACAGTTTGGGAGAATACAGCGCACTGGTGTGTGCAGGTGTTCTGGATTTTTCTGATGCAATCAAACTTGTTGAAGCACGTGGCCAGTTTATGCAACAAGCGGTGCCGGAAGGGCAAGGCGGAATGGCTGCAATTTTAGGGCTGGAAGACGCACAAGTGGTTGAGGCTTGCCAACAGGCCGCAGAAGGGGATGTGCTACAAGCGGTTAATTACAATTCCCCTGGGCAGGTCGTCGTGGCAGGTAACAAGGCTGCCATTGAGCGTATTGTAACGGTGGCCAAAGAAATGGGTGCAAAACGTGCCTTGCCATTGCCTGTCAGTGTACCGTCACATTGCGATTTGATGAAACCGGCAGCGGAACAACTCGCTGATAAGCTGCAATCGATCACTTTTAGCGAAGCAGTCATTCCTGTTATTAATAATGTGGATGTGGTTGCTGAAACCGATGCTGATAAAATACGCGATGCACTGGTTCGACAGCTATTTAACCCGGTACGTTGGGTTGAAACCATTCAGAAAATGGCAACCGATGGTGTGGATCAGTTAATTGAGTGTGGTCCTGGACGGGTACTGGTTGGTTTGAACAAGCGTATTGATAAAACAATGTCAGCGATGGCGATTTTTGATCCGGCCAGTTTTGATAAAGCGCTTTCAGCGGAATAATTAATTTAAACGTAAGGAATATCCTATGGAACTCGAAAATGAAATTGCTCTGGTTTCCGGTGCCAGTCGTGGTATTGGGCAGGCTATTGCTCTGGATTTAGGCTCAAAAGGTGCCTATGTTTATGGAACTGCAACTTCAGAAAAAGGTGCAGAAAGTATCTCTAACTATATGAAAGATAAAGGTATTAAAGGTCGTGGTTTAGTGATGAATGTCACGGATGAGGATAGTATTGCCGCGGCACTTAAAACCATATCGGACGACAAAGGCAGTGTGTCGATTTTAGTGAACAATGCCGGGATCACCCGCGATAACCTGTTAATGCGGATGAAAACCGAGGAATGGGACGATATTATCAATACCAACCTCAGTTCGATATTCCGATTAAGTAAAGCCGTGTTAAGAGCCATGATGAAGGCGCGTAAAGGCCGTATTATCAGTATTGCCTCTGTCGTCGGGGTTTCAGGAAATGCCGGTCAAACGAACTATTCGGCGGCAAAAGCGGGTGTGATTGGTTTTAGCAAGTCACTCGCACGCGAAGTCGGCTCACGGGGGATTACCGTCAATGTGGTGGCTCCAGGCTTTATTGACACAGACATGACCAAGGCATTACCGGAAGAGCAGCGTGAAGCTTTGCTGACTCAGGTACCGCTCGGGCGCTTGGGAGATGCACAGGAAATAGCCAATGCGGTCACATTTTTGGCTTCAAAATCGGCCAGTTATATTACTGGTGAGACAATTCACGTTAATGGTGGCATGTATATGTCATAATAATTAATGTTATCTTATTGAAATATAACGTTTTTATACGAGTTGAAAATAATAAATGTCAATTCGGTACTGGCTATGGCAAAAAGCGCGATATTTCAATACAATACCGCACCCAGCAGTTTTGCTGACAAAATTATAGAGGAAAGAACAGAGATGAGCAGTGTTGAAGAACGCGTAGAAAAGATTGTAATCGAACAACTTGGTGTTAAAGCTGAAGAAGTGACTAAAGAAGCTTCATTTGTTGATGACTTGGGTGCTGATTCACTGGATACTGTTGAGTTAGTAATGGCATTAGAAGAAGAGTTTGAAACTGAAATTCCTGATGAAGATGCTGAAAAGATTACAACCGTTCAGCAAGCTATCGATTATGTAACAAACAATACTTAAACCCAGTAGAGCTAAACGGTTTAGCCGGGCCAGAAATAAAAGAATAAGCCCTGTAACGTAAAAGCCAGCCGTACTGTAATAAGTACGGCTTTTTACATTGTTAAGTTTGGTAATTTATAGCTTATCCATTTTAATCTAATTGCTTGGAAGTTTTTGAGGTGTGTAGTGAGTAAACGTCGTGTCGTGATTACCGGGCTTGGTATGGTCTCACCGGTGGGTTTAGATGTGCAATCATCGTGGGAAAATATTTTAGCGGGTAAAAGCGGTGTTAAGCGAATATCGCATTTTGATCCATCAGAATTTTCCTCGCAAATAGGTGGTTCTATCAGTGAGGATTTCGACAGCTCCAGCGTGATTAAACCTAAAGACGCCAAAAAAATGGATACCTTTATTCATTACGGTATTGTTGCTGCAGCTGAAGCGATTGCTGATGCCGGTCTGGAAGTCACAGAAGAAAATGCCGAACGCATCGGTGTGGCCATCGGCTCCGGCATTGGTGGCTTACCCGGTATTGAAAAAGGCCATAGCAGTTATTTAAAGGGGGGCCCAAGAAAAATTTCTCCCTTCTTCGTTCCGAGTAACATTATTAATATGATATCGGGTAACTTGTCGGTTATGTATGGCATGAAAGGGCCAAACATCGCGGTTGTCACAGCATGTGCAACCGGAACACACAGTATCGGTGATGCAGCGCGTTTGATTGAATACGGTGATGCCGATGTCATGGTAGCCGGTGGTGCTGAGATGGCCAGCAGCGAAACCTGTCTAGGTGGTTTTGCCGCAGCGCGTGCCTTATCCACTCGCAACGATGATCCTGAAACCGCAAGTCGTCCGTGGGATAAAGACCGTGATGGCTTTGTACTGAGTGATGGTGCCGGCGTGGTTGTATTGGAAGAATATGAGTTTGCCAAAAAACGTGGTGCAACCATTTATGCTGAAGTACTGGGTTATGGTTTAAGTGGTGATGCTTACCATATGACGTTACCATCGAAAGGTGGTGAAGGTGCCAGTCGCTGTATGAACCTGGCTCTAAAAAATGCAGCCGTGAATACCGATAAAGTTGATTATATTAATGCACATGGTACATCGACACCAGCAGGTGATGCTGCCGAATGTCAGGCGGTTAAATCCACCTTTGGTGACCACGCATATAAATTGGCAATGAGTTCAACCAAATCCATGACCGGACATGGTCTGGGTGCAGCAGGTGGCATGGAGGCTATTTTCACTACACTTTGTATTCGTGATCAGGTAGCTTCACCAACAATTAACATTTTTAATCAGGACATTGAAGCGGGTTGCGATTTGGATTTTGTACCCAATACCGCTCGAGACATGAAAGTGGATATAGCTTTATCCAATTCATTTGGTTTTGGTGGAACCAATGCGACACTGGTTATCGGCAAACTGCGTTAATTTTTAAATGCAGTATAAAGCTTTTCAATAATAGCGAAGAGATATTAGTCGCTCAGTGATATTATGCAACCTATGGGTTCTGAAGTCATTTTTGTTCATCAGCTTGATCAGTTAATTGATTTTACCGAACTCCATCATGTCAACCCGCATCGTTATCCTTTTATTCTTGAAAGTTCTGCGCAAGCTGAAGATGTGCTTGCAGAAAATAGTAAACACAGCGGCAAGGCTCATGCACGTTATGACATACTGTTTGCTTTTCCCTTGCAAACGTTAACCCTTGACTCTGAAAACAAGCTAACAGGTGCTGTACAGGATGAGAATAAAGACTTTTTATCCAACCTGGATTTAAACTGGCAACAAACCAAAAGTTCGCTTTCTATACAGCAACAAAAATGGCCCTTCAGTGGTGGTTGGTTTGTTTATTTGGGTTATGAGTTGGCCAGTCAAATAGAACCACGTTTAAAATTACCCCATTGCAGTAAAAAATCCATTGTTGCAAAATTAACACGTATTCCCGTTGCGATTATTTATGACAAATACCGTGGTGTGCAATCTATTGTTGCTGAAGAGGGTTATGAAGATAACATTCAACATGTGCTTGATGACATTCAAGCTATTCAGAATAAACAGTTGACAGAATCGGCTATTCATCTTTCACTAAAGGAAGACACGCCTGAAAAATACCTGGATGCGATAGCAAAGGTAAAACACTACATAAAAGAAGGGGATGTTTTCCAGGTAAACCTGTCACGTTTATGGGTCAACAATAATATAGTTGATCTGAACCCGTTGGCATTATACCGCTCTCTTAAAAAAACAAACCCCGCACCTTTTTCAGCTTATGTATATGATGATGAATTGATTGTTATAAGCTCATCACCGGAACGATTGGTTAAAGTCAGTGAGCAGCGTATTCAAACCCGCCCCATTGCCGGTACGCGTGCGCGTAATAATGAAACCTTTGCAGATATTGAAAGCTTACGTGAACTGATAGCACACCCCAAAGAACGTGCGGAACACATCATGCTAATTGATTTGGAACGTAATGATCTTGGACGTATTTGTGTGCCAGGTAGCATTCATGTTGATGAGTTAATGGTGCTGGAATCGTTTCAGCATGTTCATCATATTGTTTCGAATGTGGCTGGCGAACTGCGTGATGACATCACTCCGGGGGATATTATTAGCGCAGTTTTCCCTGGAGGAACAATCACTGGTTGCCCCAAAGAACGTTGCATGCAAATTATTGCTGAGTTGGAAGCTGTGCCGCGTGGTGCCTATACCGGTTCAGTCGGATATATTAATCATGATGGTAGCCTGGATTTGAATATTCTAATCCGGACTTTTGAATTATCGGATTCATCATTAAAATTAAGAGCCGGTGCAGGTCTGGTTGCCGATTCCATTGCGGAAAAAGAGTTAGATGAAACATGTACTAAAGCAAAGGGGTTGCTGGAGGCATTAACTTAATATGGCATTGCTTAATAGTCTTGTAAATGGTGAAGTTGTTTCTGAAATTTCTATTACAGATCGCGGCCTTAATTATGGTGATGGTTTGTTTGAAACGATACTGTTGGTTAACCAACAAGTTATTTTTTGGGAGCAGCATTATCAACGTTTATTAACGGGTTGTGATGTTTTAGCTATTCAGTGTCCGACCGAATCGTATTTGAAAGAGAATATTAACAAACTGGTTCAGTTAACAGCGGATGTTACACCTGCAATTATCAAAATCATCGTTACGCGAGGGAATAGTGAACGTGGTTATTACTGTACCGAAAATACAGCACCGAATGTGATTATTTCACTATCCACGTATCCTGGGTATTTGATGGATTACTGGAACAGTGGGATTAATGTTAAAAGTTGCAATACACCCCTGTCTTCACAACCGCGGTTAGCGGGGATAAAACATCTGAATCGTCTTGAGCAGGTTATTGCTAGGCAAGAATGGCAGGACGAATATCAGGAAGGTATTATGTCTGATATGGTCGGTAATATTATTGAAGGTGTGATGTCGAATATTTTTATTGTAAAACAGGGTGGAGTCACTACACCATTAGTTGATAATGCCGGTGTAAACGGCGTGATGCGGAATATTATATTGAAACTTTGTGAAGCACACGGCATCATGGCCATTAAAGATAAAATATCCTATCAGGCATTAAAGGAGGCGGATGAAGTTTTTTTTACAAACAGTATTATTGGTATCTGGCCAGTCCGAGAAATAGACTGGCAATTTGATAGTCAGACCTGTTTGCCGGGTCCGGTAACAAAAAAGATAATGCAGATTTTAACAGAAGAACATTCAATTGATTATGCCACGTTTGGTCTATAAATTTTTAGGAGTCATTATTCTTGTAGGTTCACTGGCAGTGGGCTATTTGTGGTGGGATGCTAAAATATATTTGAATTCACATTTACCATTAACATCGGATGAAAAAATTATTCAAGTTGAGCCAGGGAGTAATCTAACTCGTCTGTTATACCAGCTGGAACAACAAAATGTAGTGACCAAACCACGCTATTTATTATGGTATGCCCGATTTTTCTCAACCGCTAATTCACTGCATGTGGGTGAATATCAGATTACTGCCGAAGATACACCATTATCACTGATTGAAAAATTGATGAGTGGTAAAGTAAAGTTACATTCATTGACCATTATTGAAGGTTGGAATTTTAGCCAGATGATGGCCGAGATCAATAAAAATCCGTTTTTGCAGCACCAGTTAAAAGATTTGCCCGACAAGAAAATCATGCAAAGGATCAGTGGTAAAGAAGAACATCCTGAAGGACGTTTTATGCCGGATACCTATCGTTTTCCAAAAGGGATGAGTGATACTGATTTACTCAAACAGGCATATGCAACAATGTCGGACTATTTAAAACAGCAGTGGCCGGAGCGTGATGTGGGGTTACCGTTTAAAACACCTTACGAAGCCTTGATTATGGCTTCGATTGTCGAAAAAGAAACAGGCCTTGCCTCTGAGCGTGGTGAGATTGCCGGTGTATTTATTCGTCGACTACAAACCCGTATGCGATTGCAAACCGACCCCACTGTTATTTATGGTATGGGTAAAAAATTCAAAGGTAATATAAAACGTCGTGACCTGAAAAAAGATACGCCCTACAATACTTATCGACGCTATGGTTTACCGCCAACACCGATTGCAATGCCTTCCAAAGAAGCCATTGACGCAGTATTGCATCCAGCTGCAGGTGATGCATTGTATTTTGTATCTAAAGGCGATGGTAGTCATTATTTTTCCTCTACTTTAAGAGAACATAATAATGCTGTTATTAAATATCAGTTAAAAGGGCGTAAACGTTCCTTTTCATCTTACAAGAAAGAATAATCATGCAGGCAAAATTTATAACCGTTGAAGGCGGAGAAGGCGTGGGTAAAAGCAGTAACATTGCTTTTATTCTATCGTATTTAAAAAATAAAAATCTTGATGTTGTCTCAACGCGTGAACCGGGTGGAACGGAATTAAGTGAAAAAATCCGTGATTTGTTGCTTGATGCGAAAAATAAATCAATGATCTCGGATGCTGAATTATTATTAATGTTTGCCGCACGTGCTCAACACATCGCCGAGCTTATTAAACCCTCACTCGCACAAAACAAGTGGGTGTTGTGTGATCGTTTTACCGATGCAACCTATGCGTATCAGGGAGGCGGTCGGGGTATTCCAATGCAACGTATTGCTGTTCTGGAAGATTGGGTGCAAGGTGATCTGCGTCCTGATTTGACAATTCTTCTGGATTTACCCATCGAAATAGGCCGGCAGCGTGCCAGTGAACGCAGTGAACCGGATCGTATTGAGCAGGAAAAGAATCATTTCTTTGAAGCAGTCAGGCAGTGTTATTTACAGATGGCCGCTGATTTTCCTGAGCGTTATCGTGTTATTGATGCTTCGCAAACACTGGAGCAGGTCCAAAAAGATATTGCGGTTGTTCTTGATGAGTATTTTCAAACATGTCAAAAACAGTAACTCAGCAACAATCAGTGTCGACTGACTGGCAAGCCAATCCCGAACTATACCCGTGGCTAATATCAAACTGGCAGAAATTACTTCAGTATCAGAATACTCGGCAGATCCCTCACGCATTATTACTCAGCGGTAATGCCGGGTTGGGTAAATTTGAACTGGCTTTGTTCTGGACGAAAGCATTATTGTG
>JALXDW010000510.1 GCA_027070385.1 Chromatiales bacterium | reverse complement strand
GGCACCATGTTGCAATGCCCAAATAAATTTTTCTTGCCACTGTTTACGTTTTGGCTTTTTTTCAACTTCAGCAAGTGCTTTAGCAACACGCGCATAAGTCGCATTGATATCCTGGTCGACAATGTCGCCTTCTTTACTTTTTAGGCGGTATTTTTTGTCCCAAATATCGAGCGAGGCATCTTGAAAAGGAATATTATGTGTATTTGTTATTTTAACGGCTTTCAAGGGTGCGCGGCTCATGGTTTGAATTTCCTCCGTGTACGACTATCTATATTATTGATTTTATTCACTTTAATAGCCAAAACTGGGGAAGATTTGACAACTTAGTGGCTAACGATTTACTTAAACACAACATCTTGTGTGGTAATGCAAACTTACTCCTTAACAGAGATCCCGTCAATAACTAATTGCCATTTATTTGAAATATTTAAGATGTTGATTTTAAAGAAGTTTTGTTTTCAACGACTTGTTCACAGGGTTATACACAAGTCATCCACAATATAGCTCCATTACTATATATTGTGTTTCTAATACAGCTGTTCACGAAGTGGCCGTCTTTGCCACTAAAAACAAACAGTTAGCCATATGACTAAAGAGTAATCCATAACCTTGAAATGATTAAAACGGGTATCAATGGGGACAAAAAAATAATTTTTCAATTCTTGTCTTAAAAAAATTTGTACCTATATCCCTAATACGCAGATGTTATTTGCCATTTAATTTCAAAAGATATAAGGAGACACTAATATGAGCTTAATACGTTATCAACCATGGGGTACAGACCAATTACGCAAGGAACTCGCCAATTTCTTTGGCCAGGCAACTGACCTTGACCCCAATGCACATGCAACCAGCGATGTTGTGACCAGTGACTGGACACCGGCGGTGGATGTGAAAGAAACAGACAAGGAATTTATTTTACATGCCGACATTCCGGGCGTGGATCCCAAGGATATTGATGTGCATATGGAAAACGGTCTGTTAACCATTAAAGGTCAACGCGAAGCTGAAAAAACAGAAGAAAATGAAGGCTATACCCGTATTGAACGCAGCTATGGCCAGTTTTATCGCCGCTTCAGCTTACCGGATACAGCCGATGCAGAAAAAATAAACGCCAAGTGCAATAACGGTGTTTTACGCATTACTATCCCGAAACATGCCAAGCTGCAACCACGCAAAATCAAGGTAGAACATTAATTTTTGATGGTTTAAGCTGGTAATTATAAGAGGTTGTTCTGTCTGATTTGAACGAACAGCCTCTTTTTAGTTTGGGCAATTATTTTTTACAAAGGTTGAAACTTAATATCTTTTTTATATCTAAATTTTCATTGAAAAAATAATACAGGACATAAAAATGAAAACTCAAAATAAATTATTGATCAAAACAAAGCGGCTTACACGCCCCAAAAGCCAATGGTTCTTTCGCTTTAATTTGTTAATGCTGCTGACTTTAAGCCTGTTTATTATTTTTAATGCCAACGCCGGTTTACCACTGCTTGATAGTCAAGGTCAACGTTTACCCACATTGGCACCCATGTTGGAACGCACCATGCCAGCTGTTGTTAATATTGCCACCAGCAGTACCATTCGAATTCAACAAAACCCTTTATTTGATGACCCGTTCTTTCGACATTTTTTTGATATTCCAAGCCAACCACAAACACGGCAATCACAAAGTCTCGGTTCTGGAGTCGTGGTTGATGCCGAAAAGGGTTATATCCTCACCAATAATCATGTTATCGCTAATGCCGACGTCATTAATGTTAATTTCAAAAGCGGCCATAATTTAAAAGCAAAATTGATTGGTACCGATCCCGCTACGGATGTTGCTGTTATACAGGTTACACCAAGCACTGACTTTAAACTGACAGCCATTCCACTGGCCGATTCAGATCGACTGCGTGTTGGAGACTTTGCCATTGCCATCGGCAATCCATTTGGTTTGGGACAGACAGTTACCTCGGGTATTGTCAGTGCGCTAGGACGTAGTGGTTTAGGCATTGAAGGTTATGAAGATTTTATACAAACCGATGCATCCATTAATCCCGGCAACTCCGGTGGTGCGTTGGTTAATTTAAAGGGTGAGCTTATCGGAATTAACACTGCTATCTTATCCAAAAGCGGGGGTAACGTGGGAATTGGTTTTGCGATCCCCATTAATATGGCTCACGTGATAATGACACAACTTATCAAGCACGGAGAAGTCCGCCGTGGTCGACTTGGCGCTCAAGCACAGGATTTAACCCCTGATCTCGCCAAAGCTTTCGGTATTCGCAATACAAACCGGTATATTGGTGCTGTTATCACCCAAGTGGATAAAAATTCTGCTGCCGATAAAGCCGGTCTGAAAGCCGGTGATATTGTTGTTAAATTCAATGGCAAGCCCGTTAGAAATGCATCTTCATTACGCAACCGTGTTGGTTTATTGCGAGTTGGTGAACGTGTGGAATTGGTTATTTTGCGTGAAGGTAAACAAAGAACACTCACCGCAAAAATTGAAGGTGAGCAAAACATCAGTCAGTTAAAAGCAACTCATCCCCGTTTGAAAGGGGCCACCTTCAGTAATATCACTCAAAATTCAGCACTGTTTGGCAAAATAAAAGGTGTGGTTGTTTCCAGTGTTGAACGTGGCAGCCCCGCCTGGCAAGTTGGACTGCGTAAAAATGATGTGATTACTTCTGTTAATCGCCAACCTGTCAAAAATATACAGGATTTCAAGAAGGCAACCCAGGGAGCCTCAACCTTACTGTTGAACATCAGTCGTAAAACAGGTTCTCTCTTCCTGTTCCTGCAATAAAGACCGGCTTATGCAGGTGAATATAACAACCCTTTATATTCACCTGCTATCTATCCACTTGTACTCGCAACTCGCACTTATCTGATTTTCTGGCATTCTTTTCTTCTTACCCTGTTCTCATTTGCTTGGTAACCCAACCCCAAGAGCCTTAACACCGATTTCCGGTTAAAAGATATCTATAATATTCTAATAATAACAATGGCTTAGAATT
>JALXDW010000509.1 GCA_027070385.1 Chromatiales bacterium | reverse complement strand
TGCGTTCAATATTGGCAGTACGCCCTGACATGATCTTTTCCTGTTAAATGAAATACTTAAACGTAACTGGCGCAAGCATACCGTATTTATCTTTTTTTTGCTTTTTTTTTTAAAGGGGTCAGAGCCCTTTAAACCCGCATCATGGCTATGTTAGACTTTGCTATTGACCACCATGGAGTAAGGTTTGCATGCCTCGAAAACCTCGGTTTTATTTACCTAATATCCCCGTTCATATCGTTCAGCGTGGCCGGGCGCGGCAGCCTGTCTTTTTTGAGGATGCGGATTATCAGGCTTATCTGGATTGGCTTAAAGACGCTGCTGAGCGGTACAACGTTGAAGTACATGCTTATGTGTTGATGACCAATCATATTCACCTGTTAGCCACTCCTTCGGATACTGAGGGAGTGACACGTATGATGCAATATCTCGGGCGTTACTATGTCCCTTATATTAATCGTACTTATGGTTTGACCGGCTCAATTTGGGAAGGGCGCTATAAAGCCAACATTATTCAGGATGAAGCCTATTTACTGGCTTGTATGCGTTATATTGAATTAAATCCTGTGCGAGCCAAAATGGTGGATAGTGCTGCCAACTATCGTTGGTCAAGTTTTCACGCCAATGGGCAGGGGCAAGCCGATAGTTTGGTAACTTCGCATGCTGTGTATCGTGGATTAGCTAAAAGTCATGGTGAACGTATGCAAGCCTATAAGGCTTTATTTCCAGCCAAGGAAGATAAAGCGGAATTGGATAAAATCCGGGCAGCCTGGCAGACCGGTACCCCATTAGGTAATGATTTTTTTAAAGAGAAAGTCGAACAAGTGTTAAAGTGCAAGGTTGGTCAACCACGACGTGGACGACCGGGTGCTTGAGCTATGTTGACCGGGCTCTTTAAAGGGCTCTGACCCCTTTAAAAAATACGTTCTCAAGCATGGGGATTTTGGGTATATTAGAGGTATTCTAAGTCAGTGGATCCTTCCCTTTATGCCTAAGCAGTCTGTTATTAATCTCGATGATTTACGTGCCAAGTGCAAAAGTTGCAGCTTGTATCAACTTTGTTTGCCCTTGGGGTTGGAGGAAGGTGATCTTGATAAGTTGGAAAGTATTATCAAGCGCCGTCGCGTCATTGAAAAAGGCAGTTACCTTTATCATTCGGGTGACAAATTAAAATCATTGTATGCAGTGCGTTCAGGTTCGTTTAAATCTTATACGCCAGTCGCCGACTCGGCTGAGCAGGTGGTGGGTTTTCATTTGCCGGGTGAGTTAATGGGGTTGGATGCTATACACGGTGAACTGCACCGCAGTTATTCCAAGGCACTAGAAACCTCAAGCGTATGTGAAATTCCTTTTGAGAAGTTGGAGGCATTAAGTACGGAAGTGCCTGGCTTGAATCATCACTTGATGAGTTTAATGAGTGAAGGGATCCAGCATGAGCAGTGTCATGTCACACAGTTGGCTAAAATGACAGCAGAAGCACGGTTGGCCAATTTTTTAATTGAAATGTCCAGGCGTCATAATGCACGAGGGCATTCAGCCGCTGAATTTAATTTAAGCATGTCTCGAAATGATATTGCCAATTTACTGGGGCTGGCAGTTGAAACAGTCAGCCGTTTATTTACTCACTTTCAGGATTTAAAAATTCTGAAAGTTGAACGCAAGCATATTCAGATAATTAATATGCAGGCACTTGAGTTGCAGGCTCAATCCTGTGTTGACCAAGTTAAGGTTGATGCAAAAAAACAGAAAACATAATACTAAATCGCTAGTAGTCGAAGCAGTAAAAATCAAGCTTGTCCATGATCTAGATCAGTTCCATTTTCTTATTTTTTAAGTCATTATTAGTTGCATGATTTATTCGTGACGGCGTAGTACGGCCGAATTATTTTTGTTAATTAATTAAACGGAAAATAATAATGACAGCTGATTCAAATACTGAAACATATAATTACAAGGTCGTTCAGCAGTTCACAGTAATGACCGTGGTGTGGGGCATCGTTGGGATGCTGGTTGGTGTCATCATTGCGGCACAACTTGTCTGGCCACAACTGAATTTTGATATCCCTTATTTAACATACAGCCGTTTACGGCCATTACATACCAATGCTGTTATTTTTGCCTTCGGTGGTTCGGCTTTGATGGCAACGTCGTTTTATGTGGTACAGCGCACCTGTCAGGTCAGGCTGTTTAGTGACAAACTGGCAGCATTTGTTTTCTGGGGCTGGACGCTGGTGATTGTATTGGCGGCTATTACCTTGCCACTGGGTATTACCACGTCAAAAGAATATGCAGAGCTGGAATGGCCCATTGATATTTTAATTGCTGTTGTCTGGGTTGCCTATGCCATTGTCTTCTTTGGCACGTTGTTAAAGCGGCGGGTAAAACATATTTATGTCGCTAACTGGTTTTTTGGTGCGTTTATTCTAACCGTTGCTGTTTTGCATATTGTTAACAGTGCCGCAATTCCTGTTTCAATGACCAAGTCCTATTCAGTGTATGCCGGTGCAGTGGATGCCATGGTGCAGTGGTGGTACGGACATAATGCAGTTGGTTTTTTCTTAACAGCGGGTTTCCTTGGGATTATGTACTATTTTATTCCCAAGCAAGTTGGTAAGCCGGTTTATTCTTATCGACTGTCAGTGGTTCATTTCTGGGCATTAGTTTCAACTTATATGTGGGCTGGACCCCACCATCTGCAATACACGGCATTACCTGATTGGGCGCAATCATTGGGCATGGTCTTTTCTTTAATCTTATTAGCACCGAGCTGGGGTGGCATGATCAACGGTATCATGACTTTGTCGGGGGCATGGTATAAATTGCGTCAGGATCCTATCCTTAAATTCCTGGTTGTTTCTTTATCTTTTTATGGTATGTCGACTTTTGAAGGGCCGATGATGGCGATTAAAACGGTGAATGCGTTATCGCATTATACCGACTGGACCATCGGCCATGTGCATTCCGGTGCATTGGGTTGGGTCGCACTGGTATCGATTGGTGCGATGTATTTCCT
>JALXDW010000508.1 GCA_027070385.1 Chromatiales bacterium | reverse complement strand
GCCTATGTACCTTTTTATATGCCACAAACCCATCCCAAGTTTAACCGTGAAGACCAGGCGTTTATTGATGAATCGATTGAGTATCTATTTAAAATTAATCCACAGTTAACCATGGATGATATTATCGATGTCAATGTATCACGTTATGGTTTTGCTCAACCTATCTGCCCCCCTAAATTTTCAGATGACTTGCCGCCTGTTAAATCTGATATCGAGGGTTTATATATTGCTGATACCTCTTATTATTATCCGGAAGATCGCTCAATTACCGAGAGTGTAGGGTTGGGGCGTAAAATTGCAAATTTATAATTTTAACGACTGAGCAATAAAATACTATATGATGAATTTAACCTGTATTTTTAGCTCTGTTTTACACGGGTTGCAAGCCTGTCTTAATAAAGCGAAGATGATGTTTAAACATTATCTGTTATGCCGACACCAGTGGGGCTGACATAGAAAAATAAAGACAATGTTGAATATAAAACTCAATTCTGAATTTAATCGTTTTATTCTTACCGGTGGCTTTGCCGCTGGCGTTAACTTTTTAAGCCGTATTGGTTTAAGTGAATTCATGTCTTATCGCTATGCTGTTTTTGTCGCTTATATTATCGGTATGATAACCGCTTATACATTAGCTAAAATCTTTGTATTTGAAAAAAGCCACCAACTTGTCCATCACGAATTTTTAAAATTCACTCTTGTTAATATCATTGCAGTGGTGCAGGTATGGTTGATTAGTGTAGGGCTAGCCGAATACGGTTTTCCTGCAATTAATTTCAGTTTTTATCCTGAAGAAATTGCACATTTAATTGGTATTAGTGTACCGGTACTGACCAGCTATTACGGCCATAAACATTTTACTTTTTCTAAAAATGATGAGCCGCTTTAACGGCTCATATAGATTGTACTAACCATTGATTATCAATGAGGCGGTACTAAATCAGTATTTTTTCGTACCGCCTATCAGTATATAACTCAACCAAGTGTTTTTATTTTATTCCAGTTTTTTTATACCGAGTGTGCCCAGAATAAATTTTTCATATATTGAATCGGTATAGCCTTTGCGCATTTTACGGATAAAGTATTTTTCAAAGCCGATTTTGGCCTGGTGTACCCATTTTCCTTTTTTAAACCAGGTAACATTACGAGGGGGAATTTGAGGGAGGGCAACAAAAGCTGCACCCGTATCCCCCATATCAGCAAGACAAATGGCATTCCAGGTTGCACGTGCATGGGGTTGTTTACCTTCGAGTTCACTTTTTATATTTTCTACAATGGCAGTGGCCATGGATTCAATCATGTAACCGGTTTTAGGGGCACCTGTTGGTACAGGCGTTGTCGAGACAGGTGGTATGGCGACACAAACACCTGCTGAATATATATTAGTAAAGGTTGGATTACGTTGGTATTTATCTATTATGACAAAGCCACGTGGATTACATAAGCCTTCGACAGAGGCAACGGCATCGACTCCTTTGAATGAGGGAAGCATCATTGAATAACTAAAAGGTAGTTCGTGTTGCTTTTTAAGTTCCCCTTCATCGTTTAACTCGTCAACGTACATCATCCCGTCTTCAACTTTTGTTGTTTTTGCATTGGTAATAAAGTTAATATTATGGTTGCGTAAATCACTTTCCAGCATACCCTTGGAATCACCTACACCATCCAAACCAAGGTGCCCGATATAAGGTTCGGAAGTAACGAATGTCATTGGTACTTTGTTGCGGATGCGTTTTTTCCTAAGTACAGTTTCCATTATAAAGGCAAACTCATAGGCCGGACCAAAGCAACTTGCAAAAGGCATTGCACCGATCACAACTGGACCTGGATTTTTGATGAATTCATTAAATTTTTTGTAGGCATTGACTGCATGTTCGGTTGTGCAGATTGATGCTGTGTAACCTTGTGGACCACTTCCTGGTACTTCTTCAAAGGCAAGTTTTGGCCCAGTACTGATAACGAGGTAATCGTAGCGAATGGCTTGGCCGGATTTGAGTTCCAAGCTATTATCTTTAGTATTGATTTTATCAACCCGATCCTGAATAAATTGAATTTTTTTCTTTTCCAGAATACTGGCTAATGGTACCGAAATATTATCCTGGGTTCGCCAGCCAACAGCAACCCAGGGGTTAGAAGGAGTGAACTGGAAATGATCACGTTCGTTAATTAATGTGATGTCATGGTTTTTGCCTAACGCTTCTTTCATTTCATATGCACAGGGAAGGCCACCTACTCCTGCCCCTAAAATTACAATATGTGCCATTTTTTCTCTCCTTGGTGTTTGTTTTAGTATTTTCTCTTTCAATAAAGCAAAGCTTGTACCAGAAAACAAAAGTCCTATAAAATCAGAATGATAGAATGTATTTCTAAAGTTATTGAATAGTTATTGATACATCCTCCTGTCATTTTTGGCAGTTCTGCTATGATTTAATGACATATTTGACGTGCGAGACACAAAAAGGGATCGATCAATGTTAAAGAAACTCGATGGATTGAAGTTGGCCGATATGCGCTTTGTAGAAGGCATATTAAACAGCTATACAAGCCCCGCTGTGATTATTGACCGTAACTATATTATTGTTGCAGCGAATACGGCTTACCAGCAGCAGTATGGGTTTAAATTGAACACCAGGAAGCATTGTTATGAAGTTTCTCATCGTTACACCAAGCCATGCGATCTTGAAGGTGAAAGCTGCCTGTTAAAGCAATGTCTGCAGTCCAATGCAGCACAACGTTCACTGCATATACACCGGACTGAAGATGGTAATCAGCACGTGGATGTTCAATTAACACCTATACATGATGATAGTGGTCAAATCGAGTATTTTCTTGAAACGATGGACTCGGTCAAATGCATCAGCAGTAAACCGCAGGCAGAAGGGCTAGTTGGTGTATCAATCGCTTTTAATACAGTGATAGAAATGGTGCAACGTGTGGCTTGCAGTGATGTGAGTGTTCTAATACAAGGAGAATCGGGTACAGGAAAGGAACTGATTGCAGAAGCGATTCATAATGCCAGCAAGCG
>JALXDW010000507.1 GCA_027070385.1 Chromatiales bacterium | reverse complement strand
GGAAAAGGAGGGGGAATATATAACTCTGCAAATACAGGAATATGTTGAATCCAAACGTGTTGAAATTAAAAAAAGTTTAAACCAAACAACCATTGAAAAAATAAATAATGGTTCCAATATCTGGCAGTATACTTATGTGACACGATTGGATGAAAAAAAATACCGTTTAAGTCCTGATGACGCTGTTTTTCAGACATTTAATAAAAGTTTTTCTTTTATGATGAGTGAATGGAAACGACTGAAGGCAATGTCAGATCAACCTTTTGAATTTGAAAAACTTGAGAAATTCAGAAATTCTGCTCTGAAATATGAAAAAGCAATGCAATCCTGGGTTACGCTAAACAAACAACTGGTTGTAGAAGTCTTACCTGAAATGCAGAAATTAGGCCAGAATATTATTAATAATGCTATTCAGTCTGCCAAGAAATCTGTTAAACATATGTCCCATAAAAGTAACAATATAGAACTGACATTAATGATAGTCAGTGCGGTCACCATCATGCTCGGGATATTGTTTGGTTCTGTTATTGCGCGCTCCATATCATCCGTTGTGACTTCTTTCCAGAACGGCTTGTTAAATTTCTTTAAATACCTGAACCAACAACAACAGACAGCACAACCCATTCAGGTCAAGGGGAATGATGAAATAGCAGTGATGGCTCGTGTCGTAAATGAAAATATCATAAAAATACAGCGTGTATTTGACAGAAGAATAGATTACCAGCAGGCCCTGTTGGAGTGGTCCAAAGTTGACTATCTGGATGAGAACTTCACTATTCATAAGGCAACCGAATTGTCGGCCAAAGCATTGCATGTGGAACGTGTCAGTATCTGGCTGTTTAATAATGATCAATCGACACTGAATTGTGTTGATCTGTATTTGCAAGATAAAGACAAACATGAAAGTGGGGATATTTTATTAAAGAAAGATTACCCGAATTATTTTAATGCGATTGCTAATGGTGAAATTCTTGCAATAAGTAATGCGCGTGAAGACCAACGTAGCTGTGAATTTAATAATACTTATTTCTATCCACTTAATATTTACTCAATACTTGATTTACCTATTTTGCAGGACAATAAACCCATCGGCCTTATTCGCCATGAAAAAACCGGTGAGCTACGCGAATGGACTGCCGATGAGGAGGATTTTTCCAGTTCCGTTGTCAACGCCATTGCGCTGTCTCTTGAAATCAAGAAACGCCAGAAAGTTCAGGAAGAACTTGAAACACAAAAAGAAATTCTTCATTACCATGCACACCATGACACCTTAACGGATCTACCCAACCGGTTTCTGTTTGATGACAGATTGAATCAGGCCATTAAACAAGCACAACGAAGTAAAACAAAAATAGCTGTATTATTCCTGGATCTTGATCATTTTAAAGGCATTAATGATTCGATGGGGCACAAGGTAGGTGATGAGTTATTAAAGGAAGTTGCGCAGCGTTTAAAAAGTAAAATTCGGCAAACTGATACTTTGGCACGCTTGGGAGGCGATGAATTCACTATTGTCCTGGATCAGGTTACCAATAATGATATTGTTGTCAGTGTTACACAAAATTTGCTGCAAGTAATGCACTCAACTGTTGAAATATCAGGAAATCATTTTTATGTTACCTTTAGTGTTGGTATTGCACTTTACCCTGATGATGGTAACAATGCCGAGGAACTTCTGAAAAATGCTGACGCGGCAATGTACCATGCTAAAGATGATGGTAGAAATACCTATCAGTTTTATACCGAAGCGATGACTGAGAAGGCATTTGAACGTATCGCTATGGAAGCCAGTTTTCGCAATGCCTTAAAACGTGAAGAATTTGTTGTTTACTATCAACCTCAAGTCGATGCACAAACCGGCCGGTATGTTGGTATGGAAGGCCTTGTTCGTTGGCAACACCCGGATATGGGATTAATTTCACCTGCTAAATTTCTGAATTTTGCCTATGAAACAGGATTGATTATCCCCCTGGATCTATGGGTCATGAAAACCGCAATGACACAATTCAGCGATTGGTACCAACAGGGATTTAACCCGGGTATTCTTGCACTTAATTTATCGATGGTTCAATTAAAAGATAAAGACTTTATTGATAACTTACAGGCCTTGATGACTGAAACAGCCTGCTGCCCGGAATGGCTTGAACTGGAAATTACTGAAAGCCAGATTATGCAGGATTCGACACTGGCCATTCAAAATTTAAACCGGATTAAGAGCCTCGGTATCAGTCTTGCAATCGATGACTTTGGGACAGGCTATTCATCACTATCCCAGCTTAAACGCCTACCAATTAACAAACTTAAAATAGATCAATCTTTTATTCGTGATTTACCAAATGATGAAGATGATATTATGATCTCAAAATCTGTTATTGCGCTTGCAAAAAATATGGGGTTAATGGTTATTGCCGAAGGTGTTGAAACCCTGGAACAAAAAAACTTTTTGTTACTTAATGACTGTCGTTATATTCAAGGGTATTTATACAGTAAACCTGTAGCCGCTTCTCGTATCCAAGAGCAAATGCAAAAGTTCGAAAAATAAAGTGCCTTGTTCTATACTGCTGTGTACTTCACTGGCTGGGAACCTGATAAGGGTTTAAAAATGATAGCGCAGCCCCAGTGCCCATGCATTCGATGCACCATGCACACCATTAAATAAACCAAATACACCTGAACGATGATGAATTCTAAGCACGACCTCCCAGTCGTTATTTTCAGGAATTGCAAAGCTGGTTTCGAATATCAGAAAATTCAATAACCGATTAGTATCTTCATGCCCTTCTGCTTCAAGTTGGGAAATAACCGTTGTGTAAGACAGGCCTTCACCCACAGCAAAACGCATGTTTACCACATCATCCCAGCTGAGTTTGGCCCAACGCGCCAAAACAGCGACCGTGTATTCCTTGTATTTCTCTGCCGCATAATGTTTGGCTACCTGACCTTCCAGTTCAAAGTCAACTTGCCGATATGAATCCAGTTTTTTAGCGATGGCCACAGAAACAAAGTGCTGCTTCTGTGGAAAATCTGCATTGAATAATACTGTATCCCCCAGGGCATCATTGGTCTTGTTTGCAGCAAAAACTGTCAGCGACCAGGCACTTGCCTGGGTCACCCTCGGTGCCGCCAAACCTGCATGACTTGTCAGTAGTAACAGCCCCATCATCCCGAATAACAACGCCCCTGTACGGCCGAAATATTCAGTTTTCCTAATATAAAACAATGGCATGGATTTCATTAAACCATTCTCGCATATACGACACTAAAACCACATAAAATCATCGTTTTAATCTTCCAGATTCAAGTTTATTGCCTGAGTGCCGATATAAAAACCTGTAATATGATGTAACGTTAGCAGGCAGAAGTATGGCTATTGATAAAACACTTTATGAGCGCCTTGGTGGCAAATCCACTTTTATTAAAGTACACAAGATTTTTTATGATAAAGCTTATGCCCACCCCTGGTTAAGCAAATATTTTACTGATAAACCGCAGGAATTGCTTGAGAACCAGCAGACAGATTTTATGATCCAGTTAATGGGGGGGCCCAAACGTTATTCAGGCAAATCGCCCAAATCTGCACACCAACATATGTTAATCAGCGATGAATTATTTGAATTACGTGCACAACTACTGTCTGATTCCATAAAAGAAGCCGGAATCAGTGATGCCTTGAGAGAGGAATGGCTACAGACCGATGCCACTTTTCAACGTGCTCTGGTTAAAACCAGCGAAGCTGAATGTATTCGTGCCTATCCAACACAAGCTATTCTTAATTTTTCAAAATAAAAAATTCAGTCAAACAAAATGGAACAGGGAACGGGAAGAAACCGGCTACCATCAGCAGCCAGCTAAACAGTCTTACTTCTGAACTTGCAAAAACACTGCTTAGTTTGCTATTGCCCGTCCCATTAACATTACCGACAAACAATGCCTGTACAGGCAGCCAAGAGTGACAACATTCCCAATAAAATAATTCTTTTAAATTCTGTTACTGATAGAATAAAGATGATTATCTCCTTATATTTGGTTACTTTTATATACTAAGGCGATAAAGAGGCAGCATATCCCTCATCAGATTTTAATATTATCGGTTAATTTGCACAAAAATGAGTCCATCGAAAAGCTGATCCGGTATTACGAATCATGAACAGTTTATTCATACAAACGATGTTTTTTTCTTGAGGAAGGGGAATGGAAGTATTTATAGCGAAATAATCCATCGAGTCCATGACAATCTGAACAAACAAAGTTCTCGGTATTAGTAACATTCAAAAAACTGTTATTTGCATTCCCTTCTGTTTTTTTAGCCGGGCCTTTTTGCTTTTTACGCCCGTTCCATTTATGTGGATTATGACAACTCGCACAAGTAATTTGTCCGACATTGTCATGTTTAGCTAAACGATTAAATACCGGAATATTAAACTTTTTACCCTGATGATGACGACCGGCCTTATCCCGGATATCACTCGACCAAACCAGCACATCTTTAGGATGAGTGCCCCGCTCAGCTGGAATCACCTTAGATCCTGCTATTTCGCCCTTTTGATGACAACTTCGACAATAGAGATCAATCGGATCATTGGCTTTCCCCAGCTTCCGTGCCCACAGTTTTGTTTTTGTACTGGCATTATGCACTGCATGGCATTGACCACAGACACCGGACTGCTTGACTGTCTGCCCAAATTTGTTTTTTGCATCCGGTGCAGAGATATTCAAATCATGCTCGGTACCCGCTACATACTGCTCGTCCGTATGACATTCAATACACATTTCCTTTGTGGCTGTTGAAGGAATTCGTAAAAAACTGTTCGTCGCATCACCGTCCACTTCATTCACCGCCCCGGCTGTAGTTTCAATATCCAGTGGATCCCACTGATGTACATTATGACAAGTTGCACAATCTATCCGTCCATTTTTATCTTTTGTACGTTCCCCTTCTTTATTAAACAAGGGAAGTTTATTATGCCCTTTCATTTTCTGAAGTGTGATTCCCAGGGGATGACTGTGCGTACCGGTTAATTTACCTTTTGCAACACTTTCCTTATTGTGGCAATCGTTACACAAGCGTTCGATAACAACATTCCCTTTTTCAAGGTTTACCTCACGTGCCCACATATTTACACTCTTGCCATTGTGTGCCTTATGGCAGGTACCACATAAACCATCGTTTAAATCTTCACTGCTTTCTGATTGACGTTTTGGGTGCATCATTTCAGCCATTTCACCCGTAACATTACGGGGGTTATGCTTGGTCGCCTTTATCGCCAGCTTATCAATGTGGCAGTTCGTGCATAAAGCACTATTCATTCCCTGAGCAATGCGTAAAAAACTGTTATTGCCATTACCGCGTAATGCCCGTATACGTTCTGCGGATACCGATTCAGTATTCTGATGTTTTTCCTTGACTGACCAATTATGTGGGTCATGACAAGTACCACACGCAACCTGTGTACCCCCTTTTACGCTATGACCTTTTTTATCGTATAACGGCAATGATACCATTTGTCCAATCTGTTCAACCAATACAGAATCACTCTGCCATTGCTTGTCGGTCACCTTGATACCTAATTTATTTACATTCACATTAATCGGATGACTGTGCCTACCAATGGCTGCTTTTTTTGCAACACCACTATCATTGTGGCAATTCACACAGTTCGCTTCGAGTGGATCAGCTCCCTGTTTTGCAGCAATACTTGCCAGCTTGGGTCCTTTAGCATCATGAGAAACATGGCAAGCACTGCATAAACCATTTTTAACCGCTGTTTGTTTCTTACTGTTTTTCAAATCAGGTGACATGATATTCATATCATGCTTAGTGTTAGACATGCTTTTCTTGTCTTTATGACAACTAACACACAACCTGGATGACTGACTGTTATCCAGCACCAATAATTTATCAGCCGGTGCGCCATGTTGTCGATGGCAAGACTCACACACAACTTTATTCTGTGGCCCTATTTTTGCTCCTGCCTGTTTTAAATTTTCAGGTAAGCGTTTGATACGATTTAAAATAGGATGATTACCGTGCCGGGATCCGGTTGCTCTTTCTTTATGGCAGGCACGACACATATTGGAACTTTCGTTAACCGCGCGCATAAAAATAGCGGAACGGTTCTGTCCCCAATCAACACCATGTGCTGAGTGGCAAGTACCACAATAAACTTTTTTATCCATATTCAAGGGAAAGGTTTCTTTCCCGTCTTTCTTTGGTATCTTTATTTTTTTGGGAACCTTCTGCCCAACAGGATGATTATGTCGCCCTTCCCGCCAGCGATAACGGGATTCCAGTATATATCCATCATGGCAACTGAAACACATTCGCTCAGTACTAGCGACACCATTTTGTTTCCCGGATAACTCGACAGGTTGTGGGTTATATGGAATCAGAGTTTCAACACTTTTATCCTGAAAATCACTGATCCACATCACATGACAGGTTGCGCATTCATTGCTATCAGAAGTTGCTGTAATATTGGCATATACCACATTACTTGTAGCTGCTACAAACATGAATATAACTGAAATAAAATAATAATTTCCGTTTTTCATTTTCCTATTCCAGCTGAAAAACACTGACACGATTGGCAAAAACTTCTGTCACATAAAGATGTTTCTGTTGATCAATGGCAATACCCGCTGGGGCTGTCATTTTATAAGGTTTCCCCTCGCTTCCAAGTACATGCAGAAAACGGCCTTTATTGGTAAAGACCTGAATCAAATCCATATAACTGTCCGAAATATAAATATCACCACCTGGAGCGACGGCAACGCCTTTTGGACGAATCAACTGTCCAGCACGAACACCAAAGCTACCTATCTGGTAACTGTACTTACCTTTATCACTGAATATTTGTAAACGAAAATTTAAAATATCAATTGCTGCAATTCTTCCGTGTGACAAAGTTGTTATTGTTGCCGGAAAACGAAATTCACCTTTGTCTGTTCCTGTTCTACCGATTTCCCTGATTTTTTTCCCGTTTTGTTTATAAACAAGTATTTTATTCGACTTGGTTGTGACATAAATCTTACTGTTATCATCTGCAACCACAACATCAACCGGCCTGACAGGGTTACCGGCAATATTCACCTTAATCATTCTGTCATAGTCACCATTTTCATCGAAAATCTGTATGCGATGATTCCTTGTGTCAGCAACATAAATATAACCTTCACTATCAAGACCGATACCAACCGGGTAATTTAATTCCCCTTTTTTATGACCAAACCGGCCAAATTGCTTTATATATTGGCCTTTCTTGTTGTAAACAACAATGCGATTATTATCACCATCGACTACATAAACAAAGCGACTATTTACGCTAATATCAGAAGGCTTCGACAAGTGCATACCAGCTGTCCCTGTTAAGGTATAAAGTGGTATTATTTTTTTTGTGGGGATCGCTGCATTCAATATCGCCGTATACAATAAACAACCGGCAAAAAAACAGAGTACAGCTATTTTTCTATTCAGTAATTGCACTATTTTCTCCGGCCACTGCCTTCCATAAAATTAGGAAAATAAAAACGTTCATACTTGCTGATTAAACCGACGATTGCCGTATCATTTAATTGTCGTACCCGACGAGGTGGGTAACCCAGTTTGTCATAACCAATATAATTATGGGTATCTCCATGGCAGTTATCACATTCCAATGGTTTTTTATTCACAACCCGATGCAGATCCTTCCTGCGTTTTTTTCTTTGCGTCTGAGTCAGCTCATGTCGAGTCTGCATATAATCTTTTGCTGCCTCTAGGTCAGCTCTATTTGTTAATAACCGGAATTCGTCATTAACCTGATAGCCAGGTGCTATTTTTGCACCATAATTACCGGTTGGATAATATTTTTTGTTCTTATCCCCGAACGGCCCCCTGAATATATCTTCTTCAACTAACATCGTTGGATTAGAAACAATATTACCCGTTTTAATACTATACCATGCAAACCCCCAATTATTTTTTCCTTCGGTAGCAATGGAATGGCAACTTTCACAGGCAACAGTAAAGGCATGCATGTTTAAAAACGAACGACTTTCCGGATCTTTTTCATGTGGAACCTGACCATGGCAATACACACAAGCATTGGTTTTATCATCCTGTATTTCAAAACCAATGTGATGAAAGTGCTTATCAATATATTGCTGCTTTATAACTTTATACCCCAGATCCAGCTCTGTTGTTTTTTTTGAATTTTCCATATTTGATTTTATTTTTACCATTTTCACTTCATCGGACTCATTGCCATCAAGGTAATGCAGCGAACGATTGAGTAAATTCCCCTCGTCAAAGCCAAAAATAACCGGGTAAAGAAACTGAGCTGTCCATACAACAAATATCATCAATAAAATAACGTATACCTTATATATAATGACTTTAATCAATTTCATGCTTAATCTTATCTCTAATGGTGAGGTTTAATTTCTGATTCCAGGCCGGCATCCATCATCAACTCGACATAACGTGCATAATGCTCATGTATCATCTGACTTTCAGAGATATACCCACTGAAAAAACCGGTTGGAACCGGGAATTTTTCAGGTGAATAATATTCATGGTACCAATGGATAAAAATAAGAAATAGCACGGCCAATAATGCTTCGTAGGAATGCATAATATATGCTGCATTAAAAACAATCCCCGGCAAAAAATGACTGACTTCATCACGCCACCACAAAGCCATCCCTGCTAGTCCAATCACAGTTATTCCCCAATATTGGGCATAATATTCAAACTTGTCCTTCCACATGATGCGCCCATACTGCGCTGGCTTGTTACTAATAAAGAAAATATATTTGAAATGATCAATGACTGATTTAAAATCCTCTTTATCCATGATCATGGTCATGCCTAAGAATTCCTTGAATGCAGATTTAAAACTTAACTCACCTTGTCGCCATAATTTTCTGATATGATTCTGGTAATATTTAATAAGCCAGTAAATCGTATGGTAAATAAAAACAGATATCAGTACCGTTCCTGCAGCCCGATGAATATTTGGAGCGACTTCCGGCCCACCAAAAAAGCTGTACAAACTTTTTGCCCAATCATACTCTGCATAACGTAAAGGCAAGCCCGTTAAACCCAGCACGATAACACTTGCAATCTGTATAATAGATTGCACACGCTGATGTACGGTAAACTTCTGAAAATAGCGCACACCATTTTTAACAAGAATATCAGGACGTTTTTCCATCTTATTTATCCTTACCTTTTCTTAACCGGCTTAACATATCCGGAATGGTAATATGAGGAAATAATCGGCGTAATAGCTCCATAAACACGATCAGTAAAAAAGCATATAACACAACGGTTAAAACAATTCGGAAAAAAGTCAACATATAAAATTGCAATGGATATTTGCTTCGTTCATAAGTGACATGTGTTTTAAACCCGGCAATATTTTCGGATGCTTTATCATGACAGCTTGCTCCTCGACAGGTTCTGGAAATATTGCTTTCATGCGTGGCTGAGGTATTCACTTTTTTTGCTTCAATTAAATGTGCATTTTCACCACGTACTACATGGCAATCAATACAGTCCGGGGCTTTTTCCGAACCAAGCTGAATTAACTTGGCATGAAAGGTTTCTTTATATGAACTAACAACATCATCCAGTTTATGGCGTTGATTGAATTTCTTGTCCCCATGACACTTTGCACAAACACTTATGTTTTCCTTAGGTGAACGAAATTTATGTAACCGGGTCGTCATATGATTGTATAGTTCTTCTGCAAAATCACCGCTTGCATGACAACTCTTGCAGCGCGCCACATCACGTTCTTTACTGCTAATATCTTTATGTAAAGGGCGATACAGTGGTTGATCGTGGCAGTCTTTGCATCCCGGATAATCTTCCGGATATTCCTTGAGTTTACCTTTACTATCATATTTATTATGAACACTTTGCTGCAGGTTCTCTTTAATAACATCATGAGAAAATTTGGTATCACTTGATGGCTCCGTCATATGACATTCAGTACTGCAATCAACTTCTTTAACATTCTTGTGCGGCACTTCCTTGATTCCCTGATGGCAATCCAGACAACTGTTCTT
>JALXDW010000506.1 GCA_027070385.1 Chromatiales bacterium | reverse complement strand
GTGCTTAATAACTTGCAATATCGCTAATTAGAATCAATTTCCATCTAAAAATCAAATTTTGTTACAATTTTGGCATTTACAGGAAAAACTTTTTTGTTTCTTATAAGCGCGTACAAATCTTGCAATAAAACTATTAGACTCAAATTACATCTAAGTAAGTAATATTACTACATTTTCAAACAAATTATTAGTTTTCTTCACTAAAAATTAGATCCATTGTGACTTCTTCCCCCTTTTCAACCGCCCGCACCTGCTTCAAATCGGGTAATCGTGTTGCTAAATAGCCACAAGTTGCTGAAATCAGCCCCTCACTGTTCACCTGAATGCCGTATAACAGGCTCATTGCAACATATTGCGCGCGCTGCATTTTATCGGGCGAATGGATAATTTCCCCATCAATTTCGATGCCTTCATCCATGTCCAAATCCATATTATCAAGTATTTCCCGTTGTTTACCTGGTTGGCGGGTGTTCTTTTCGTATTCAAACACTGGAGTTCCGTTTAACACCACCCGTAATTTATTAGGCATCTTTAGTCCTTTTAAGTTATTGATTTATATTACTTTAATTAAGCATCTTCGCTTCTTTCGATTGCTTATTATTACCCTATTCAGAGCCTATTTAAAGCAAATCATTTAGATTCTGAACAACGGAGCTGCTATGATATTGCGATGCTCAATTCAAACCTCACTACCGCTCAACTTATTCTGATTTCCATTATTCCGGTACTTTTTGCCATTGTGTTACATGAAGTTGCTCATGGCTGGGCCGCTTTTAAGCTCGGTGATCGTACCGCTTATATGTTGGGACGACTTAGCCTGAACCCAATTCGGCATATTGACCCCATCGGCACGATTGTTGTCCCCGCTGTGCTTATTTTAACGGTTGGATTTGCTTTCGGTTGGGCAAAACCGGTTCCAATTGACTGGCGGAACCTTAAAAATCCCAAACGAGACACGGCTCTTGTCGCCATTGCCGGGCCAGCCGCAAATCTGGCGATGGCACTCGGCTGGGGTATGATTGCCGCTGTCACAAATATCCTGCCCGATAGTGCTATTTTGCTCTCGAAACCACTGCTCAATATGGCCATTATTGGGGTTTTCTTTAATGTATTGCTAATGGTCTTTAACCTGATTCCGGTTCCTCCGACCGATGGTGGACGCATAGCTGTAAGCCTGTTACCCCCTAGCCTTGGGAACGTACTCAGTCGTATTGAGCCCTTTGGGCTCATCATTGTGCTGCTACTCATTTTAACCGGTGTGCTCTGGCAAATTATCATGCCGATAATCCAAACAATAAGCTCTCTCATATTTCTGTTATTTGGTTTATAACAGCATTTTATGAACTCTTTGCAATTTTATTTTCTGCTTTTTGCACTGCCAATATTGGTTAATATTTCCCCATTGCACGCGGCAACAAAATATAAAGCTCAATATAATGATGAAAAAATAAAGCTTACCCTTTTATCAAGATCACCTGAACAAATAGCCGCCTTTTATGAAGGACGTGGTTTTTCAAAAAAGATGATCAACAAACTCAAACAACAGTGCTTTATCACGGTCGGTCTACACAATAAATCCAGCCAGATACTCTGGCTGGATTTATCAAATTGGTATTTCACTAATCACAATGGTGAGATAAGACGATTAAATCGTAAATACTGGAAATCGGTCTGGAAAACAATGAATATTCCGCTGGCGCATCAATCAACATTTCGCTGGACCTTGCTCCCCGAAGTACTGGACTTTAGAACTAATGAATTTGAAGATGGTAATATTATTTTGCCCGCCAGCAATCAACCTTTTACCTTGAGAGCCCAATTTGCAACAAAAGCGGATAAGTCCGGCAAAGCAATTAACATTCAGCTCAATAATATTCAATGTGTACACGAATGAAAAATCTGATTTTACTTGTATTGATATTGAACACACTCCCCTTTATTAGCTCAGCCAATGAGAATTTGCCTGAACCACCTAGTGGTATTATAAAATTAAGCCCTTATCCTGCACCAGCTATTGAATTACTTGATATTGATGGCCAAGAATTTAATCTCTCAGAGACAAAAAAGCACTGGGTTTTTGTTCATTTCTGGGCAAGCTGGTGTGGCCCCTGTCGAAAAGAAATGCCAGCAATACAAAAAATGTGGAATAAACTTGGAAAAGAAGGCTTAAAAATTGCTCTTGTCAATACAGCAGAAGATGAAGATACCGTTTTTAACTTCCTCGCAATCCATGCCCCCGATATTCGAGCATTAATGGATAAGGATGGGCAAATCACCGAAAAATGGAAACCCCGCGGACTGCCAGCGACCTACCTTGTTGACCCCAATGGACAGGTACGTTATCAAGCACTTGGTGGTCGGGCATGGGAAACAAAAACGTACCTGGATTTCCTGCGTCATCTGTTAAAACAAAAATAAATATGCAATGGAATCCATACTTGATCTAGGCCTTAGTCAGATTGTAATGACTGCAATCATTTTTATCTGGACGGGTTTTGTGCGTAGTGGCCTCGGGTTTGGTGGTGGTGCATTAGGTTTGCCACTGATGTTATTTATTTACCATGAAC
This sequence comes from Chromatiales bacterium, assembly GCA_027070385.1. Classification (GTDB taxonomy): domain Bacteria; phylum Pseudomonadota; class Gammaproteobacteria; order UBA6429; family Thiohalophilaceae; genus SZUA-37. The sequence goes on along the minus strand of JALXDW010000506.1, from coordinate 7,510 downwards.
CGATTTTCTGGTTACCTATTATTGGTTTTCAACTGCTGTTCTTTTCCAGTATCACTTTAAGAACACGACTCAACAATGTTGACTGGAAGTTTCTGTTGACATCGTATCTTTTTATCTTGCCCGCAGCACTTATTGGTATTTTTGGTTTACTCACATTACCCAATCAATGGCTGATTATTTTTATTTACACTATTACTTTATTTTACGCATTAATGTGGCTGTTAAATAAAAGTATTCATAGCCATAAAATCTGGTTTGACAAGATACTGCTTATGCTTGGTGGTTATGTTGCGGGGACATCATTAACAGGGGCTCCGCTCATGGTGACAGTTTTTATGCGCCATGTCTGCCAACATCAACTGAGAAACACCCTGTTTGCACTATGGTTTACGCTGGTCATAATGAAAATGGTCACTTTTGCCTCGGTAGGTGTCGATCTTCATTTTTTCAGTGCACTGTTATTATTGCCTGTATCAGCTATTGGACATGTTATTGGCTTGAAAACACATGAATTTATTCTGAAAAATGATTTACTGTTTAAAAGACTGGTGGGATTGATATTAACAATAATAAGTATTATTGGATTAACAATGGTCTATCTTAAAATATAGCCATATCAGGCAAAATGCCTGATATGGTTATACAAATAAATAATTATTTTAAAATATTAAACCTTCTGACAAATCGCTTTAAACTTTTAACCATTGCAAGCTGATAAGGGAAAGCCTCATCGTAATCATCAATCAACTCATAAGTTTCGCTAATCAAATCATCGGCTTTGCAGTCATAGGAGTAATAAAACATATTACGTTCACCCAGCCCACCGCTACCACCAAGCCACTCTTCAAGAAACCCCAACAACAGACTATCTGCTTTTTCCTGCTGGCACACAGTGGTTAGGATCCTGGTGCTATGATTTTGATTAAATTCGTCAAGTTGCCTTCCCCAATTCCGACGTACCAAACGTATATTTGCAGATTTAACTTTTTTTAGCTGCTTTTGTATTTCCTTTGCAAATAAAGCAGAATTTGTTATATCGTCACTGATTCCAGCTTCTCTTGCTCTGCTACCCACTTCTGCAAAAGCAGAAATAACAACTTTACGTGGCTTTGCTATTTCACCCGTAGCTGTTTTAACAACTTCCTGAATGGGGGATTCATCAACAAATGCCATCTTCGTTTTGCGCTTTGCAACAAACTTGATTTTCTGGAGTAAAAACCCGGCCCACTCTGCATATTTTGAATGTATACGGCGCATACCGGCTGCATTCTCGGAAAAATTCAGTCGAGTACTATCATGGTATTGCAAATTAATTTTGTGTTTATCATAACGAACCTTCATGCGTAAAACATGGCTACGCACATTGAGGCGAGCAATAATTTCACCCGGCTTTTCGCTATCTATTGTCCATATATGTTTCGGATAACTACTACGGTCAATCGCATCAATAATAATATCTTCGACAACCTCAAGTTTAACGCCCTTCTTATCAGGAAAATACATGACAGGATAATCTTCTAAAATCATGGTTCCTGCAAAACTGGCAGAATAAATTCCGAACAAAGTAATAAAGGTTAAAAACCGCTTCAACATCTCTCATCCCCTCATTAAATTTATTTGTTGAGTAAAAAACAGGCAGCAATATGTGTTTTAGTTATTGTTTGCATTACCGGATACTGATTATGACATATTTCCATACGTTTTGGACAGCGAGGGCTAAAATGACAACCAGAAGGTGGTGTGATTGGTGAAGGTAATTCCCCTTCAAGAAAAATAATTTCTTTAGTTGAATCGGAATATGTTTCCTTGTCTATTTTTGGAATAGCCGATAAAAGTGCCTGTGTATAAGGATGTTGAGGGCTTTGCATCACTTCATCTACCTTGCCACGTTCTACAATACGCCCTAAATACATCACTGCAATTTCATCAGCCAGATATTCAACCACTGATAAATTATGAGTGATAAATAAATAGCTTAAACCATAATCACGTTGTAATTGCTTGAACAAGTTTAACATTTGAGCTTGAACAGACACATCCAATGCACTGGTCGGTTCATCACAAACCAGTATTTCAGGATTAACAGCCAATGCTCTGGCAATACAAATACGTTGACGTTGCCCACCTGAAAATTCATGCGGGTATAAATTAACGGCTGTCTCAGGTAACCCCACTTGTTTCAACAACCGAACAACAACATCATTCCTTGCCGACTCATTCAGTTCCGGCCTTAAAGCCAGCAAACCTTCCTCTATAATTTCAGCCACACGTTTACGCGGGTTCATTGCAGAATAAGGATCCTGGAATATAATTTGTACATGAGTACGAAGATCTTTTAATTGCTGCGCTGAAGGACTGGATATATCATGCCCCTTTAACAGTAATTTACCTGCTGTCATATCATTCAGATGAACAAGTGCTTTACCCACCGTTGTTTTCCCACAACCGGATTCACCAACCAAAGCTAACGTTTTTCCTTTATACAAAGTTAGACTGACACCATCAACAGCGTAAACATAGCCTGTTATTTTTTTAAAAATTCCTTTCCGAATAGGAAAGTGAATTTTTAGTTTATCAACCTGATATACAATCTCGTTATTTATCGCTTTGTCATGGCTGATTTTATCGGGCGTTTCGTTCTTTTCATTAAATTCAATATGAGGATCCGAAAATTGCAAACAACGCACATAGTGAACCCCATTCAAATCAGTTAATTCAATTAATTTTTCATTACACTGTCTAACAGCAAAGTTACACCGTTCATAAAAACGACACCCTTTGAATTCAGTTGTTAATGGCGGTACCATCCCTTTTATAACATCAAGGTTTTTATTGCGCTTAGCCTGTGAAGGTAAAGAAGCAAACAGTTTTTTCGAATAAGGATGAAGTGGCTTTGTAAAAAAATCTTTACGGGTTGCATATTCAACAATCTCACCTGCATACATGACCGCAATATGATCAACAAAATCAGATACAATTCCCAAATCATGGGTTATCAAAAGAATGGCCATACCGGTTCTTTTTTGAATGTCACGCAATAAATTCATGACCTGAGCCTGAATCGTCACGTCCAGTGCGGTAGTAGGTTCATCTGCTATCAGTAAGTCTGGTTCGGAAGCCAGTGCCATCGCAATCATAACGCGTTGTTTCATCCCGCCAGACAGTTGGTGAGGGTAATCTTTTGCTCGCTGTGTTGCCACGGGAATACCCACTGAGTCGAGTAACGTAATAACCTCGCGCCATGCCTGTGGTCCTTTTATACCACGATGCTGCAACAATACCTCTTCTATTTGCTGTTGCACTGTTAAAACCGGGTTAAGAGAAGTCATGGGTTCCTGAAATATCATTGCAATCTTATTACCACGAACAGAACGCATTTCAATTTCAGATTTTTTTAGCAGGTCATCATCATTATAAATAATTGAGCCTTCCACTATCGTTCCTGCTGGAGAAGGCACTAACTGCATAATGGACAAAGCTGTCATGGACTTACCACAACCCGATTCCCCCAATATCGCGAATGTTTCACCACGATTAATTTTGAAACTGACTCCATCGACAGCCCGAACAGGATTATGTTTGATATTACCAAAATATGTTTTAAGGTTTTTGACCTCAAGCAATGTACTTGCCACGACTACTTCACTCCCTGTTGCCGTGGATCAAAAGCATCACGAATGGCATCCGAAAATAAATTGGCAGCCAATACCAAAGCAAACATAAAACTAAAAGCGGACAATAGTGACCACCAGACAACCGGGTCACGAGCCAGCTCCAGTCGCGCACTGTTAATCATATTACCCCAACTGATTGTTGAAGGGTCAACACCAACACCAATATAAGCCAATACCGCTTCCGCCAGCACCAGACCACTAAAATCCAGTACCACAACAATTAAAACAATGTGCATTACATTCGGTATAATATGACTGATGATAATTTTAAAATTGGAAACACCCAGTGATTTTGCAGCCTGAATATATTCCAGTTCCCGCAGTTTAAACACTTCACCACGCAACAAGCGACACAAACCTGTCCAGCTGGTTATTCCCAAAACAGCACATAGAGCCAGTAACTTTATATCTGCACGTTCGATGGCTGTCTCAAAGAAGGACGTATGATTCTCTATATACACATCAATGGCCAGCATTACGGCAACAATCAGTAAAATACCCGGAATTGAATTGAGTGTGGTATAAATATACTGAATCACATCATCTACAACACCTTTAAAATAGCCTGCCATGACTCCGAGAGCGATTGCAAATGGCAACATAATTAATGTTGTTAACGTTCCTATAACAAGTCCGGTACGAATACTTTTCAATGTTAAATAAAAGACATCTTGCCCGACTTTATCTGTCCCCATAACATGATAAAAATTACTCATATAAAAAAGCCAACAACACAATAAGATAACAACCGCTACAGTTATTAACATCACGTTCCAGGGTAAATCGAATTCCCCTTTCAATAATTTTTTCCAGGTATTCGAATAATTATGTATACGCCATTTACTGAGATAAAAAACAAATACTACGGTTAATAATGTAACTATCATCAGGCCCAGCAATAAGCCGGTAACACTCTTGCTTGCAATATCTGGCCAGCGATTTCGTGGATCCTGCAAGTGTGAACCTGCAAATTTTAGCCGTGGATAAGCACGATACTTTACACCATTCTCATTTATAAAATTTTCTTTTGCATAAGAGTAAATAGCAAAAGGTGCAGAATAGGTCTTCTCACTATCAGTACTGATATAACGTAAACTCACATCAAGCAAACTCTGCATATCAGTCGAGTATGCAGCATCCTTGACACCCGACTTGTCAGGTTGACGAAAGTGAATGGAATCCATCAAGCCTGCAATAATAAAAAAAACAAGCACAACAGCACTACTCATGGCAATCTTGTTTTTAAACACTTGTCGCCATGGAATAGCTAAATGTGGCTGTTGCCGAATATAAGCAGCAAAAATAATCCCGCAAATCAGCAGGAAATAAATAAGCACATCCGTTGTTAAATAAACCGCCTCAACATTAAATAACCAGGAATAACTACGATAAACTGTTATCAACAAGACCAATATAAAAAACACTTTTTGCCAATAGTGCTGCTGTAATAATTTTAATAAACGGGATGACATCAACTTAATCTCACCCGAGGATCAACAAGAGTATATGAAATATCGGTCAAAACCAGGCCGATAATATACAAAACCGAACCAAGAAAAACCATGGCACGCACAATAGCAAAGTCCTGACTACGAATCGCATCAATGGTATAACTGCCCAGCCCCGGAATACCAAAGAATGATTCCATTAATAAGCTACCCATAAATAATAAAGGTATTGCGACAACAGCACCGGTTAAAATTGGAATCATTGCGTTTTTCAGTACATGAGAAAATAACACCCGCAACTCAGACAAACCTTTTGCCCGTGCTGTACGCACATAATCCCGATTAATTTCTTCCAGAAAAATAGTACGATACCAACGCGCACTGGCTCCCACCCCGCTGACTATTCCGATAATAACAGGCAAGATCAGAAATTTAATTGCACTCAGCCCCGGTGCATAGCCTGATATTGGAACCAGTAGTAAAAGTTTACCTACAAGATACTGCCCGGCAATAATATAAATAATGGCAGAAATAGACATCATCACAACGCACAGTATCACTCCCCATAAATCCACATAAGTTGCCCTGAAAAACACCAGTAGCAGTGCAAAACTGATATTCACCAGCATGCCAACCAGAAAAACCGGAATCGCATAAGCCAGACTTGGCCACATCCGCTGACTGATATCAAAACCAATATTGCGACCATTGTCAGCACTGCCAAAATCAAATAAAAACAACTTGACTGACTTGTTATAAAATATAGTATCGGTTAATTTTTTATAGTTTTCTTCTTTTTTATTATAAAATAGCGGCTTATCGTAACCACGTTCAGTTTTCCATTTATCAATCCCTTCCTGGGTAATGTATTTTGTACCAAGATGCATTCGGGCCATATCATCTGGACTGTTGACTAAAAAATACAATGCAAAAGTCAGCAAATTAACACCTATCAAAATAGGAATGGCATATAAAATTCTTCGGCTTATATAGGCAAACATTTTCTATACTCTACCTGACTTATGAGCGAATTTTTCTTTAGCTGAATACATTTTTATTGCAGGATACAACCCCACTATAAATAAAATAACAAACAGCACGACAGGCCAGAAAACGGGCCGATTCCATTGTTTGCGCAATGCTGCACGTTTAGTCACATCTATCCGTTTGTACATCAGGGTATTATGTGCCATTAAATTTGGCTTGGCATTATAATACCAGCTATGAAAAAGAGAGAAATCTTGAGGATGGTATCCCCACAGCCAGGGTGCATCTTTACGCAAAATATCATTCATTTTTCTTATAATTTGTAAGCGTTCGGGTGAGTTCGGCATGGTTTCCATTTTTTCAAACAGGCGATCAAACTCTTTATTTTCGTAGTTAGCTGCATTCTCACCTTTGTATTTTGCTTTGCCGTTAGGACCATACAACAAGAACAAAAAATTTTCCGGGTCAGGATAATCGGCATTCCATCCCCACATGAATAATTGCGCATTCCCTTTACGCATTTTATCCTGAAAACGGTTGTAGTCTGTGTTACGAACAATAAGCGAGATATTTAATTTCTTGAACTGTTTGCGTAAAAAGTCAAAGAAAGACTTGTCTTCTGCACCACCACCGGCTATATCAAAATAAATAAGCAAAGGTTTATTGGTTTCAGGATTGATACCATTTTTATAACCGGCTTTTTCCAGTAACTGTTTTGCTTCATCCAGACTACGTCGAACAGCTTCACCATTACGCCACTTATAAACAATCGGGTTAATCCCCCCTTCACCATTCTGATAACCAAAAATACCAGGTGGAATCGCACCCTGAGCAGGAATACCGCGACCATTCTGAAAAATCGATATAAACTCTTCATAGTCAAATGCAATGGATATCGCCTGACGCAAATAGCGCGCACGATCACTTTTACCTCCTACCAGAGGATCGAGCATATTAAATCCAATATAAGATGTCGAAGAGTTGGTTGCTGTGACCAAATCGATACCTTTTTCTTTCATGATCGGTGTAATACCGGCATTCCCTTGTTCGGAAAATTGTATCGCCTGATCAAAACTGTCTGAAGAAATCCCCGATGCATCATAATAACCTTGTAAAAATTTGCTCCAACGAGGAATACTTTCCTTTTCCAGTGAATAAACGGCTTTGTCAATAAACGGCATCATTTTGCCTGCATCGTCCAATAAACCACGCTGCTGATCTTCTTTTGTACCCGTGGATGGGTAGGGTATACCCCTGAAATTCGGGTTGCGCTCCAACACCATCAGACGGTTTGGGTTATTCACCGTTAACATAAAAGGCCCTGTTCCTACTGGATACCAGTCAAATGAAATATTCTGTTTTTTCATGCCAGGCTGACTATAAAACTTGTCCACTTCATAC
>JALXDW010000505.1 GCA_027070385.1 Chromatiales bacterium | reverse complement strand
GTATCACGTAGTTGCTTCATCACGCCATAAGAAAAGGCTGCTGCCCGTGTGCCGCCACCTGAAAAAGTAAGAATCAGGGTTAGATCATCTGAACGCAGACTTTCTTTAAATGGTGCTGACTTACTCATTAGTTTACCGGGAGAACCCGATAAAGGCTGATTCAGTGGTGGCAGAATCGTACTACAAGCAGACATCTGTGCAATAATACATAAAATCAATACTTTCCGTAACGATGCATTGATAATAATTCCTTGATAATCCATATCTTATTACTCTTATTCTGAACTCTGATAACCCTATTTTATGCCACAACTCATACTTTTCAACAAGCCCTATGATGTACTGAGCCAATTTACCGATGCCGCTGGTCGAAACACATTAAAAGATTATATCAGCGAGAAAAATGTTTACGCAGCAGGAAGGCTTGATAGAGATAGCGAAGGGCTATTAATACTCACGGATGATGGTAAATTGCAGCAACGAATTGCTCATCCTGATAATAAAATGAGTAAAACTTATTGGGCACAAGTGGAAGGCATCCCTCAAGAAAGAGACCTACAGAAGCTACGCGATGGCATTGCATTAAAGGACGGTATAACCAAGCCTGCACAAGGCAAACAAATAGAACCTCCATGGCGACTTTGGCCACGTAACCCGCCTATTCGTCATCGAGCAAACATTCCCACATCGTGGATTGAGCTAAAAATAAAACAGGGAAAGAACCGTCAGGTACGACGCATGACGGCAGCGGTGGGTTTCCCAACCTTACGACTCATTCGTTATGCGATTGGCGACTGGACAGTGGATACCATAAAGCCTGGGCATTACCGACATATCACTGTATAAAGCGTTAAATTATGAATCAAACAACTGATAACTGGATACCACACGTCACTGTTGCCGCTCTTGTGGAATATGAAGCAACCTTTCTGATGGTGGAAGAAAAAATAAACTCAACCCTGGTCATCAATCAACCGGCTGGTCATTGGGAAATGGCCGAGTCTTTAATTGACGCTGTCCAACGCGAAACGTTGGAAGAAACAGCTTGCATTGTTGAACCTGAATACCTGATAGGGATCTACAACTGGACGATTCCTGAAAATGAAAATGCAGCTTCAACAACCGATACTTTTTTACGTTTTACTTTTAAATGCAAACTTGTTGAAAAAACAAACCATGCACTGGATCCAGATATTCACCAATGTATGTGGCTAACAGAAGAACAAATTCGTTCACAACATTACCAAAAACGTAGCCCCCTTGTTTTACAGTCACTCAATGATTATTTAAGTGGTAAACTTTACCCTCTTGAGCAATTTGTTAATCTCAACTAGTTTTTAAGCCAGGACCTTATTATTTCTTCTCAAAATGCAAAATCAGTTTATGTGGGTGTCTCCGGTGGAGTCGATTCATCTGTTGCATTATTACTGTTAAAACAACAGTATCAGTTGCACGGTGTCTTTATGAAAAATTGGGAAGCCGATGATACCGATGAGTATTGCGCTGCGGCAGCCGATCTTGCTGATGCTGAATCAGTATGTGCCCAACTGAAGATACCTTTAACCAGTGTGAACTTTTCAGACCAATACTGGGATCGTGTTTTTGAATACTTTTTGTCTGAATATAAAGCCGGACGCACCCCCAACCCGGATGTGTTGTGCAACAAAGAAATCAAATTCAAGGCATTTTTAGATTATGCACTTGAACAAGGGGCCGATTATGTTGCAATGGGGCATTACGCGCGAGTCGCACACAAGGATGGAAAATTTCAACTTCTCAAAGCCAAAGATAATAATAAAGATCAAAGTTACTTTTTATACCTGCTTAATCAACATCAATTAGCAAAAAGTATATTTCCACTTGGCGAACTGACTAAAACACAGGTACGCGAGATAGCCGCTGACAATCATTTTATTACACAAAATAAAAAAGACAGTACCGGTATTTGTTTTATTGGCGAACGACGCTTTAAAGATTTTTTGCAACAATTTATTCCGGCACAACGTGGTGTTATGTTAACCCCGGAAGGCGAGGAAATTGGTCATCATGACGGTTTGATGTACTACACAATCGGCCAGCGAAAAGGCTTGCACATTGGAGGCAAACAACAAGGTGACGGCAGTCCCTGGTATGTGGCAGACAAAATCGTGGATAAAAATATTTTGATTGTTGTTCAGGGACATACGCATCCCCTACTTTATAAAAAAACATTACAGGCAATAAAACTGCACTGGATTTCAGAGCAACCACCGCTAACACCTTACACCTGTCGTGCCAAAACACGCTATCGACAAGCGGATGAAGTCTGTACGATTACACAGATCAAGGGCAACCAATGCGTAGTGGAATTTGAACAACCGCAATGGGCCATTACACCGGGACAATCCGTGGTTTTTTATGCCGGTGAGGTCTGTCTTGGCGGAGGAATCATTGAGAAATGAATAATTTGCATGATCAAACCATAGCTCTGGCGGCCTTTTATCAAGCCATTCAAACCATTGACGCATTGGCACGTACCGGCAATGCGCCAGAACATGATTTAAAAACCTGCATTGACAGTCTGTTTATTTTTGACGCACCCACAACAGAATCAATTTATGGTGGTCTGGTTGCATTAAAAACCGGTTTTAAAGGGCTTATCAAACAACTCAATGGTGAAACCTATCTGGATGAATCTTCCAGTTCAGATCCCAATATTGATAAAACAGCTCAGCAGAAAATAAATATTTACCTGGCACAATATGCAATCGGGATTATGTATTTACAGAAAAAACTGGCACAACAACCCAACGTTCTTGATACCGTCACAACCCGTCTGGAAGTTGCCAAACGTCAGGCTGAATTGTTCGGCTCCTCTATCCATGAAAATGTTTTAGCCAATATTGCCGACATCTATTCTGAAAATGTCAGCCCTTTAGGCACAAAAATAATGATTCAGGGTGAACAAAATCATTTGTCAAACACGCTCACGGTGAATAAAATTCGCAGTTTACTTCTCGCGGCTGTCCGCGCTGCGGTATTATGGAACCAACTCGGGGGCCGACGTTGGC
>JALXDW010000504.1:664-3059 GCA_027070385.1 Chromatiales bacterium | reverse complement strand
CCTTATACGCTTTTAACTTACCATGCTTTGCAAAGGCAGACTCTAAACAGCGAACCGAGGTTGTACCCACTGCAATCACTCGACCGCCTTTGTTTTTTGTTTCCACAATTTTTTCAACAACCGTCTCGCCCAGGCTAATCCATTCTGAATGCATTTTATGGTCTTGCAGGTTATCAACCCGTACCGGCTGAAAAGTTCCGGCACCGACATGCAAGGTAACGGTGGCAATATCAATACCTTTAGCTTTGATTTTATCGAGAATCTTATTGGTAAAATGCAAGCCAGCCGTTGGTGCTGCTGCCGCACCCGGTTTGTCAGCATAAACAGTCTGGTAGCGTTCTCTGTCGGTAGTGGTGTCTTCACGCTCTATATATGGCGGCAGAGGAATATGGCCGTGATCATCCAGCAGTTCAAGAATAGTTTGTTCTGTTTGTAATTTAAACTCAAGCCGGAATAAATCTTCTTCCCGCCCTTTAACTGTTGCGTATAAAGTATTTTCCAGAATAAGTTCAGCCCCTGCTTTGGGCGACTTGCTGGAACGCAGATGTGCCAGAACGGTTTTATCATTTATCACCCGTTCTACCAGCACTTCAACTTTACCCCCGGTGTCTTTATTACCATATAAACGTGCCGGTATCACCCGGGTATCATTCATCACCAGCAGATCTCCGGGCGCGAGGTAATCAATAAAATCAGTAAAGTTTTTATCTTCAACTAGCTGCCCCGGCGATACCACCAGTAAACGACTGGCAGCACGTTCAGTTGCAGGATGTTGCGCTATCAGCGCATCAGGCAGTTCGAAATAAAAATCACTGCGCTGCCAGCATTTATCTGCTGATATTGATTGAGAGTTGAATTTGTTGGACATAAAGGCGAATTTTACAGAAATTACTTTTACAAAGCATGCACTCTTTACATATAATGCTCAGCTTGTTGGCTCGGTGGCGGAACTGGTAGACGCGCCGGATTCAAAATCCGGTTCTGGTGACAGAGTGGGGGTTCGATTCCCCCCCGAGCTACAATATTCCAACAAACCGGACATCCTCCGGGTTGTTCTTTCCTGCTAACACGGGCTATATCAACTCCCCTCCCAAATACTGCATATTTATGACACTGTCATCAACCTGTCATAATTAAAACTTAAAATTGCAATATGGACATACAGCAGCAAACACGGAATGCCGTTTCAGTTTTAAAGGTCATTCGTCATCGCAACTACGTCATTACAATCACAAGCTGTCCAGGTATTCAATCACTCCTTTGCACAAAGCTCCGTTGCAACAATTCTGAGCAATGTGGAAGCTATCGGGCCATCGACACCATTACAGGAGGTACTCGAACGCTTTGTCAGTGCTCCAACACTTTATGCCATCCCCATTGTCGAGCAACAAAAACCTGTCGGGCTAATTAACCGCAATAAATTAATTGAACTGTTCAGTATGCCATATACCCGTTCACTTTATGGCAATGAACCTATCAGCAATCGTATGGACAACCATCCAATTATTGTTGATTTGAATGAAAGTATTGACGACCTTGCCCGCATTATTATTGATGCAGGAATGCAGTATATGTTCGATGGATTTATTATAACCTGTCATGACAAATATGCAGGCATGGGAACCGGCCATAGCTTATTAAATGAAATCATCGAACGTAAGCAGCAACATCTTTATAACCTTGCTCATTATGACCAACTCACCGGCCTGCCAAACCGGTTACTGTTTAACGACCGTCTGAATCATGCAAGTGCCCAAGCCTTTCGAATGAACCACATGGGGGCTTTATTATTCATTGATATTGATCGCTTTAAGGTTATTAATGACACTTATGGCCATCCCATGGGGGACAAATTACTTAAATCCATCGCTTATCGACTTAAATCCTGTTTAAGAAACAACGATACCGTTGCCCGCCTCTGTGGTGATGAATTCACTGTTATTCTGGAAAATATTAATCATGTAAATATTGCTGCTCATATTTCACAAAAAATCATTGATAGCTTGTCCAAACCCATCATGATTCATAACCAAAAAATGTATATCGGTGCCAGTATTGGTATCAGCCTGTTTCCGTTTACTAATGAATATAATAACGATGCTTGCGAACATTTAATTAAACAGGCGGATGCTGCAATGTACCATGCCAAAAAACATGGACGAAATAATTACCAATTTTACAGTGCGGAAATGGATGAGGCTGTTTTTGAACGTGCCCGCATCGAGAATCGTCTGCGCTATGCACTGGATAACGATGAATTGGAAATTTATTACCAACCCCAGGTTGATATACAAACAGGACGACTGATTGGTGCAGAAGCATTGCTACGTTGGCAAAACCCTGACATGGGACTGATTTCACCAGCCAACTTTATTCCTATTGCCGAAGAAAATGG
>JALXDW010000504.1:0-654 GCA_027070385.1 Chromatiales bacterium | reverse complement strand
TAATCAAATTGGAGAGTTTGTTCTTAGAAAGGCTTGCCATCAAACCAAACGCTGGCAAGAACAAGGGTTTTCTCCAATAAAAATATCTGTCAATCTTTCGGTACGGCAAATGCAACCCGAATTACCTTCGTTGGTCGAATCCATCTTGCAGGAAAGCGGCCTGGATTCCAATTTTCTCGAACTGGAGTTGACCGAAAATATTTTACTCGACAATATTGAAAAATCCATTACCATTTTGCAGGACTTAAATACCATGGGTATTCAAATATCCATTGATGACTTTGGTACCGGTTATTCATCACTCAGCTACCTGCAACGTCTGCCAATTCATACTCTGAAAATTGATCGTTCTTTTTTAACCGACGTACAAAACAAAAATGATGATGCACCGATTATTACAACCATTATCGGTATGGCCAAAAATCTTAAACTTAACGTGATTGCCGAAGGCATTGAAACCGCACAACAACTGGCATTTTTAAAAAAACACCAATGTACACAGGGTCAGGGATATTACTTTGAAAAACCTTGCCCAACAGATGTATTTGGTCGCATACTGGAAAACCCGGCACTGTTAGACAAAAATAAATAAGTTTTTAAAAATAGTATTTTCTGCATTTTATCCAGCCTTAACCACCGGACATTTTCATGTAG
>JALXDW010000503.1 GCA_027070385.1 Chromatiales bacterium | reverse complement strand
AAACCGATGCTACCATTAATCCCGGTAATTCAGGCAGTGCGCACATCAATCCTTATGGTGAGCTGATTGGTATCAATACTGCTATTTTTTCACGCAGTGGCGGTTCCCAGGGGATTGGCTTTGCCATTCCAATGAGTCTGGCAAAAAATGTGATGCAGCAAATTATTGAGCATGGTCATGTTGTACGCGGCTGGCTTGGAGTAGCGATACAAAGCCTGACACCTGAACTGGCTGAGTCATTAGGTTTAAAATCAACCAATGGGGTTATCATTACCAATATTATTGTTGGCGGTCCTGCCGATAAAGCAAAATTGACCCGTGGCGATGTTATTACCAAAATAAACGGTATAGAACTTAAAAATGTACGTCATGCATTAAACACTATTAGTCAGGCCAAACCCGGTGATAAATTGAAAATAGAGGGTGTAAGACAAGGCAAACTGTTTGATGCAACAGCGGTTGCTATTCAACGTCCACCACCGGTACCTTCTATCTCCAGTCGTTAGTCGGATTAGTTCGCTACCCTGTTTTGACTATGATGGACGGTTTATGGCTCAGGTTGGGTGGTTGCAGGCAACCGCCAATCAATCGGGCTAATACCCTGTTGGCTGAGATAAGCATTTGTTTTTGAAAAATGTCCTGCACCAAAAAAACCACGATGCGCTGATAACGGTGAAGGATGAGGGGCTTTTAACACCCGGTGTTTTCGACTATCAATAAACTGTCCCTTGTTTTGCGCATAGCTACCCCATAATAAAAAGACCAGACCTTCACGGCGTTCATTCAGTAACTGAATAACCCGGTCAGTAAACGGTTCCCAGCCTCGCTTCTGATGTGAGCCGGCCTGATTCTGTTCAACCGTTAATGTTGCATTTAATAGCAGTACACCCTGTTCAGCCCACGACTGCAGATAACCATGCGAGGGGATATCCAGCCCCAAATCCTGATGGAGTTCTTTAAAAATATTAGCCAACGATGGGGGCAAACGTACCCCAGGAAGGACTGAAAAACAAAGTCCGTGTGCCTGATTGGGGCCGTGGTAAGGATCCTGCCCCAAAATAACAACCTTAACAGCTTCAAAAGGTGTACTGTTCAGGGCATTGAAAATCAAATCACTATCAGGGTAAATCACTTTACCTTGTTGTTTCTCAGCAACCAAAAATTGCTTTAACGCCTGCATATAGGGTTTTTCAAATTCATCCTTGAGTAAGGCAAGCCATGAAGGTTCCAGTTTTATCTCTGTCTTTTTGTCCTTCATTTCACACTCTTCATTGTAATCACAAACCTTAAATCAGGCATCATACCTTTGTTTATCACGGCATACAAAATATTACACTCCGTCAATCCACTCGCAAGGCCGCAGTTTAATTGATCTACATCAAGACGGTTTCTATCAGCCTGTTGAATACTATGCTCACAAATTTTATCCGGTTTATATATTCAATTTTATATTTATATATCAGGGATTCACTCAGGCTATTTGTCTTATGCAGGGACTACAAAAAACACTAGCTTCAGCCAGTATGCCAACCCTTGCTTATGAGTTGCACGGCAACTGTTATATTAACTTAACCAATCACTGCACCCTGCGTTGCGCTTTCTGTCCCAAGTTTAACAAACAATGGGATGTTAAAGGTTATGGTTTACGCTTAAAGTCAGAACCGGAGGTACAAGAAATACTTGCTGCCATTGGTGACCCTACAGCCTATAAAGAAATTGTATTTTGTGGTCTTGGGGAGCCAACCTTGCGGTTAACTGAACTATTAAACATTGCGTCACAACTGAAGCAACAAGGTGCAAGTATCCGGCTTAACACCGACGGTCTGGCTAATGCTGTTTACAAAAAAGATGTTACGCCTCTATTTAAGGGCTGTATCGATGCTCTGTCTATCTCGTTAAATGCACATAATGAAGAACTTTATAATTTGCACTGCCGACCATTAATCAAGAATGCTTTTAACGAATTACTTGCCTTTATAACCGCGGCAAAAAAACAAATACCGGATATCACTCTGACCGCCATAGAAGGCCTGCCGGGAGTCAGTATTCCAGCTTGTGAAAAAATTGCATCCAGACTCGGTGTCAAATTCAGACCTCGTATTTTAGATGAGGTTGGCTAATGAGCTTGTCCCATTATGTACATACCTTTGGTCAGGCAATGAAATCCCGTTATAAACAACGTGTTCATAAAGTTGCTATTGACGCGAGTTTTACCTGTCCTAACCGGGATGGCAGTATAGGCCGTGGTGGTTGTACTTTTTGTAATAATGTTTCATTCAGCCCGAATGGACGACACCCTGCCGATATAACAAAACAAATTAACAACGGTCGCTGTGTTATTCAAAAACGAACCGGGGCAAAAAAATATATCGCTTATTTCCAGGCTTATACCAATACTTATGATGATATCCATGCATTAAAAAAACGTTATGACAAGGCACTTTCTGAACCCGATGTGATTGGCCTGGCGATAGGAACAAGACCTGACTGTGTACCTGATAAGGTACTGGATTTACTGACAAGTTACCATGATGACGGTTATGAAGTCTGGCTGGAGTTGGGTTTACAAAGCAGTTTTGACAAGACTCTGCAACGAGTTAACCGTGGTCACGGTTATGATGAATACCGTGTTGCCGTTAAAGCGGCTCGACGGCGAGGCTTACAGGTTTGTACTCATTTAATTCTTGGCTTACCCGGTGAAACCCGGTCACACATGCGGATCAGTCTGTTACGCACGATGGAGCAAGGCGTAGATGGTATAAAACTACATCCGCTTCACGTTGTAAAAGGAACACAACTGGCAAACCAGTGGCGAAAAAATCAATACCGACCATTGGAAATAAACGAGTATGTCAGCACCGTTGCTGATTTAATTGAACTCACTCCGGCAAATATTATTTATCATCGCCTGACCGGTACGGCTTCAAAAAATATTTTACTCGCTCCTTCATGGTGTTCTAAAAAATGGAACGTGCTTAATGCGATTGAGGCTGAACTTAAACAACGTCAAACTTATCAAGGCGCAAGCTATGGAGCACAGGTATCATGGTTATTGTAGAACAAATAC
>JALXDW010000502.1 GCA_027070385.1 Chromatiales bacterium | reverse complement strand
TCCAGCCACAAACAATGGGAGTCCATTGGGCTTGGAAAAACCGGAGATATATTTTTAGTTGATAAAAATAAAAAATCTTTGAATATCAACCGATTGTTCACTGAAAATAAAAAACAGTTTTTTTCACAAATTGATATGGCGGGTGTTGATAAACAAACACAACAACTGATCCAGAAACAAAACACAACAACCGGCCTGCTACCAATAAAAGGTAAATCAATCGACCTTGCATTACAGGGGAAATCAGGGCTTCTGATTGAAAATGATGTGTTTAATCATCCAGCTTTATATGCCTATGCGCCACTAAAAGCATTTGGCCTGCAGTGGGGTATTTTAACCGAATTGCCAACCCGGGAAGCTAACGTCGCCAATGAAACATTGTCTAAAAAACTATAACTAAAATACATGGACATCGAGGGTATTATGGTTTTACTGGCTATCTCTCTGGGCAGTACCTTTTCTTTACGTTTAATAAGACCATTGACAAAACTGGATAAAACCATTCAGCATATTGAAGAAGAGTCGGATCTGACTTATGAAATTCCAGTCAGTAAGACTTATGAATTTGGCCATATAGCAAAGTTACTCAATAGTATGTTGAATAAATTCAGAAACAGCATGACAAAGGTTTCATCCTCCACCACCATGTTAAGCAATGCTTCACAGGAAATGTCGTTAGTCACAGAAGAAACCTCTGCCAGAATTGAGCAACAATTTAATGAAATTGATCAAGTAGCAACGGCCATTAACGAAATGACAGCCACTGTTCAGGAAGTTGCCAATAACGCCAGTCAGGCTGCTAATGCTGCTGAAGAAGCCGATGAACAGGCCAATCATGGCCGACATGTTGTTGAATCAACGATTAATTCCATCGATACCCTGGCACAACAAAATCAACGTATTGCCGAGGTCATTGCCTCACTTAATTCCAAGAGTGAACATATTGGTGCAGTGATGGATGTTATCAAGGGAATAGCGGAACAAACCAACTTACTTGCCCTTAATGCAGCCATTGAAGCAGCCCGTGCAGGTGAACATGGACGAGGTTTTGCTGTTGTTGCTGATGAAGTGCGTTCCCTCGCCAGCAGAACACAAGACTCAGCCGGTGAAATTGAAAATATGATTTCTGAACTGCAAACTGAAATGCAACACGCTGTCACCGAAATGGAAAACAGCAAACAGCATACTCAATCCAGTGTGGATAATGCTGCCAGTGCTGGCGAAGCACTGGCAACCATTACCCAATCTATTCAGAAGATAACAGAGATGAATGCAGCCATTGCCAGTGCAGCTGATGAACAAAGTGCTGTCACTGATGAAATCAATCAGAATATTGAAAAAATTCGTGATATATCGGGGGAAACAACCAAGAGTTCTGAACGCACAACAATATCCAGTATTGAACTCAACCAGCTTGCGAGTGAATTACAGGAACTTGTAACACAGTTCAAAATCTGACAATTTCCCCCCTCTCTTTCTGCGTTGCGATAGCACTTTCCCCCTAAGCTCTGAACAGTGAGGGGAAGCGGTCTACTTTTCAGCGACCAGATAAATCATCCACGATTCCTGGTTTTCGACTTCTGTCGTTTCATAGTAATTACCCGTTCCTTCCAGCTCATCGTCATCATCATCGGCATCAATATATTCTTCCCAATAAATGCGAACATTCTTGTAACCGGACTCCAGTAATAATTCCTTAATTTCAGGAATAGACCAGTGACGCCATTCATATTTAAACGCATTGTCCATCCGTGAACCATCATCAAATTCAAAATGGATGGCACAGGCCATATGAGCATCAATAGGGTTAAAAGAAACATGCTCCCAGATGTAAGTTGCTTGTTGATCTTCCAGTTCTGTTTCTTCCTCCAGAACATCTTCACATTCGGTACCACCAAACAAATCCAGAATAAGGAGACCATCATCCTTCAGGCCTTTTTGTGTTTTTGCAAAATAATCACGTAATTCATCACGCGTTTCAAAAATACAATAACTGAAATTAAATGCGCAGGTAATATCCACTTTTTCATCGGATACATTACGAACATCATCTTTATATAAGGTCACGCGTTTCGCAACATCTTCACCTGCCGGTTCAATATTATGTTTGCGACCCCAGTCCAATGTTTCTTCATCATAATCAACACCAATCGCTGTGCGTTCAGGATGGCCTTTACACCATTCTGTCGCCAGATATGCCGTACCGCAAAAATCCTCCCGGATAGAAAGTGGCTCACGGTTGCGTAAGGCTTTAAACGTTTTTTCAAAAAAATCAATTTCGGCCTCGGGTGCCTGTACCGATTCCTGATATAAAGCGTGGCGATCAGCTTGTTCAGCCATTGTTAATTTATTTGCTTCTGATGATTTAGACATATGCTTCCCCAAACATGACTTCTCTATTAATTTGAGCAAATTATATCATTGTTCAGTTCACTTTAGCGTACCGATTTCAGTGCTTTTTATGTGTTTATTTAAACGATCAGTCCACATGACATTTAATTACACACAGACAAAGTGCTAAAATACAGGCCGAATCAATTCCCAAGGATAAAGCACTCATGTCGGTCATCGCGCGCACAACAAAAACAGTCCAGGTTGGCCATGTCCTTATCGGCTCTGAACACCCGATTGCTATACAGTCGATGACAAATACCGATACCAGCCAAATCGATGATAGCGTTGCACAAATACGTGCGTTAGCTCAGGCCGGTTCGGAACTTGTACGCCTCACAGTCAACACTATTGAAGCGGCAAAAGCGGTTGCTATTATCAAAGATAAATTACTTTCACATGATTGCAACGTACCTCTGATTGGTGATTTCCATTTTAATGGTCATAAGCTACTCGAAGCGGAACCCGCCTGTGCCGAAGCACTGGATAAATACCGTATTAATCCCGGCAACGTCGGCAAAGGTAAAAAACGTGATGACCAGTTTGCCAGCATGATTGAAGTAGCTTGCCGTTATGATAAACCGGTGCGTATTGGGGTGAACTGGGGCAGTCTGGATCAGGCTTTACTTGCCAGACTTATGGATGAAAACTCAAAATTAGCTAAACCGCTGGACAATACAAGCC
>JALXDW010000501.1 GCA_027070385.1 Chromatiales bacterium | reverse complement strand
TTCGTAACGCGAGATTTGAATTCTATTAGCCTGGACTCGCATGTTGCCCCACAACGACAAAAGTGGAACAGATTACACTGGGTTGTGCTTGTTGCGGCCATTACCTCTATCACCACTTTACTGATTTTTGCATCTAAAGACGTCTCGGCAAAACGCAGTGAATCACTGACAGCGACTGCAGCGGTTCCTAACTCGGCCAGTGTCCCGGTCACCGTAGAACAAAGCAGCTCACCTTCCAGTGCTCAAATTACATTACCGTTATCCATTCCGCTTGAGGCTAACAAGAGGGAACAAACGGCGATTATAAAATCCTCTCTGAAAAGCAATACCATTGAAAAAGCATTAACCACAAAATTACCCTTAACGAAAAACAGCTCAGCCGTTGAAGATATCTCAACACCGATGTATGTCTGGCGAGACGAAAAAGTCAGACGTGGTGATTCACTGGCACAGTTATTTAAACGTAACAAGTTAAGCGCGCAAGATTTACATAAAATCATGCGTCTGAGTAAAGCAACTCGTTCGCTAAAATATATTCAACCAGGACAAACTTTTAAATTTCGACTGGACGAAAAACAACAGCTGGTCGAATTGGTCTATCAACAAAACCGTTTTCAATCATTACGGATTCAAAGACAAGGGGATAATTTTGTTGCCAGTACACTTTCCCGTGTCGCCCAAAAAAGACAACAACATATTGCCGGCACCATTCATTCGTCTTTATTTGTTGATGCGAAAAGGGCTGGAATGAATGCAGCCTTGATTATGGATCTGGTTTCTATTTTTGGCTGGGACATTGATTTTGCGCTCGACTTACGCAAAGGCGATACCTTTTCATTAATTTACGAAGAACATTTTTTAGATGGGCTAAAAATTAAGGATGGAGCTATTCTTGCCGCTCAATTTACCAATCAGGGACGCACTTACCGTGCTATTCGTTATACCGATCCCAACGGCCACAGCAATTACTACACACCAGAAGGCTTGTCCATGCGTAAAGCATTCCTTCGCACACCGGTTGATTTTCGTCGTATCAGTTCCCGCTTTGGCAAACGCAAACATCCGGTTTTAAACCGTATGCGCTTACATAAAGGGGTTGACTATGCGGCATCACGAGGCACCCCCGTTAAAGCATCCGGTGACGGTAAAATTATTTTTCGTGGCCGCAAAGGGGGCTATGGCAAGGCCATTATTATTCGTCATGGTGGTCGTTACAGCACCTTATATGCTCACTTAAATAATTATCGCCGTGGTTTGTACACGGGCAAGTATGTTAAACAAGGACAGATCATTGGTTATGTCGGTAGCACTGGCCGTGCAACCGGCCCACACTTACATTATGAATTCAGAATTAATGGGGTTCATCGCAATCCGTTAACCGTGAAGTTACCCAATGCCGCACCGATTAACAAAAAATTCAGAGCCGATTTTAAGCAACAAGCTGTCAAATTATTAGCTCAACTTGAAGCATTCAACTTTAAAGTTGCAGCCAATACCTATACGCAGCAATTCTGATCCAAGCTAATGTAAAGGGACCTTTACCGCTATGCCTGATTATTATATCGGTCTAATGTCGGGTACCAGTATGGATGCAATCGATGCTGCACTCATTGATTGCAACGACAATCAAATTAAACTTGTTGCACATACATCGCTAACACTCTCCGATGATTTACGTCAGCAGATCAATACGCTATGCCAGGGTTGTGATAACGAACTGCAAAAAATGCAGCAGTTGGATATTGAGCTGGGTAAGCAATTCGCAAACTGCGCTAATCAGTTGCTAAAAAATACGCAGCTTACACCTGCAGATATCACTGCCATTGGTAGCCATGGCCAAACCTTACGCCATTACCCTGACGATACTATCCATAATAGCCTGCAAATCGCAGATCCCAATACCATTGCTGAACGTACAGGTATAACGACAGTCGCTGATTTTCGTCGCAGAGATATGGCTGCCGGTGGGCAAGGGGCACCACTCACGCCGGCCTTTCATGAACAACTTTTTCGCCACCCCCAAAAGAACCGTGTAATTTTAAACTTGGGGGGTATTGCCAATGTCACCATTCTGCCTGCCGACAGCAATCAACCGGTGATTGGTTTTGATACCGGCCCGGCCAACACATTAATGGATTACTGGAGCCAGCGTCAGCAAAATACACTCTATGATGACAAGGGTCGCTGGGCCGCCAGCGGACATGTTGATGCAGCATTTTTGCAGCAGTTATTAAGCGATGATTTCTTTGAACAACCGGCCCCAAAAAGTACTGGCACGGATTATTTCAGTCCCAGCTGGTTCAGCCAACAGCTGGATAATTTTCCGTTTTTGGCCTCAGAAGATGTGCAGGCCACATTGTGCGAATGCAGTGCGCAATCCATTGCGAATGCGATAAAAAAAGCTGCCCCGAATTGCACCGAAGTGCTCGTGTGTGGAGGTGGTGCACGTAATGACTTTCTTCTGTCACGCTTACAAGCACTGTTAAGCAACATGACAGTTACCTCAACCGATAATGAAGCGGCTCCAGCCGAATGGATAGAAGCGATGGCCTTCGCCTGGCTGGCTAAACAGTGCCTGAATCATCAACCCGGTAACATCAGCAGCGTCACCGGTGCGACACACCCGGTAATACTTGGCGGGATCTATCCAGCTGGATGTCAATCAGATTAACGCTTGTTAATGTCCACATAATGACGAATAGGTTCACCAGTATAAACCTGCGTCGGTCTGAAAATGCGATTATCACCTAACTGTTCACGCCAGTGTGCCAGCCAACCCGCTGATCGGGCAATAGCAAAAATAGTGGTGAACTGATCCGCAGGAATACCCATTTCGGTGTAAAGAATGCCCGAATAAAAATCGACATTGGCGTAAACGCCTTTTTTCGCCAAACGATCTTCACAAACTTCTTCAACCACTTTGGCAATTTCAAAAGCCGGGCTGATATCGCCACCACGTGACGCCATCAATTCATGTACCAATCCTTGTAAAATAGTCGCACGGGGATCTTTTGTTTTATATTCACGATGCCCCATCCCCCAAATCACATCTTTATTTTTCAGTTTGTTGTCAATGTA
>JALXDW010000500.1 GCA_027070385.1 Chromatiales bacterium | reverse complement strand
TTTTTCCGCTTCTGCTTTTTCTCTTAATGCCTGAGCTTCTTGTTGCAGGCGTTTCTTTTCAGCTTCAAGTTTTTGTTTTTCCTGCAGTGCTTGTTTATGCTTTTGAGCTTCTTCGGCCAGTTTTTGTAATTCCATTTCTGCCGCACGTTTTTCCGCTTCGGCTTTTTCTCTTAATGCCTGAGCTTCTTGTTGCAGGCGTTTCTTTTCAGCTTCAAGTTTTTGTTTTTCTTGTAGTGCTTTTTTATGCGCCAGTTCCACTTGGGGTTGTTCTTTCTGGGTGGGTGTTTTTTTAGCAAGAGGAGTGACGTTGGTTTTATCTTTGCTGGTAACAGCATCCAGGTTGGCAATAATGTTTGTCATGCGGCTGCTGGATTGATCGAGCTTGTCCTGAATGGTTGTGGCCGTGTTGGCTCGGGTAGTCTTGATACTGGCGGAGTTTCTAAGCCCGTGTTTCAGAATACTGCAGCTTATGCCATGCTGGATAAGTAAAAATGCTGCGGCAGTACTACGGCTGGCATCATTACAATAGACAATCGTGTTTCGCTCTGTATTGAAATTACCAAGCTTGAGTCGAATCATTGATAATGGCGTGTTGACAGCACCATCTAGATGGCCATTCATAAAATCTTTATGCGGGCGAACATCAACCAGTAAATCACCAGCATTGACACGTGATTTTAGCTCTTCGAGGTGGATGTAATCCAGGAGCGGTTCAACAAGCAATGATATAAAATTTTCTTTTGTCAAACGCATTAAGGAGCCGGCTTCAAGCATGCGTACGGTTGCGTTTCTTTCACCGTTGGTTATGAGAGCCTCTTCACCAAAACCATCGCCAGCAGCAAGGATCGCAATTTGTACATCTTCGGCCTTGGGACTGGGTCGGCGACTTACACTGCATTTGCCTGTTTTGACGATATAGTAATAATCATTATTTTCACCCTGACTGACGATAGTTTGCCCTTTTTTGACTACAATTTCTTCCATTGACATAAGAATTTTCTGGATATTCTCTGTTGGAATTTGCAGGAAAGCACGTGACTGCAAAAATTTTAACATCCAGCCATTTTCATCATCACTGTTGATTTCGGTCACTTCATAGTTGCCGGACGGGCTATCATCCGATTCAATCAGTATCTCGAGTAAGTCGGTGTCAAGCGATAGAATTTCTACATTTGTTTTTGTTTTAGCCGTGCATGGGCGGGGAATTTGTTGTGCAATGGGGTATTTCGCTTCAGGCGTTTTTGCTTTAATGGTTTCTGATTTTTTGACTCCCGCTGTTTGTAATTCTATCTGGCCGGATAACAGGTAGTAACTGCGTTTGTCTTTTTCATTTTGACGGAATATGGTTCGACCAGCAGGGATAATATCCACACTGGATTTGCCAGCTAGCTCAGACAGTTTGTCTGTGCTTAATTTACTGAGCGGTTCCAGTGTTTTTAAAAACTTGTTGTTCAAATATTTATCTAGTATGGCCATGGTATTAAAAAAATTTACTCATTAAATATAAGTCCTGTCAGCTGTTTTTTGCCAATATACTGTTTTGGCATGAGTGGCGGTTTGCCACGGATGATAACAGCGCGTGCCTTCTTCCCCGTAAATATGACTTGTGTGTCAATTTTTATTATGTACATCGAGTTAATAGGGCTCTGGTATTCAAAGAGATAATGCCCTGAATAAACTTTATACCATTTTTGGCAAATTTGGTGTGATTGGCTTCTCATTTACCCCGAAAAACGGCAATAACATCACCCATTATCATTGATTTGTGATGTATTTCAATCCGAAAAACGGAATGACATCGGGGAACAGCAGGGCTCGCTTAAAAAGGCACTCTACAGGTTTCAATTTGGCGCAAGATACGCGCTTTGTCAAATGGACTGGATATCGCAAAGGAAATAATAGTCTTATATATCAATAGCTTGGAAAATCAGTCTTGGACATTAAAATGTAAAGTGTTTAATTTGTGACCACGGTCAATTTTTATATGGATATCATTGTTTTTTGAAAGCTGGTTAATGATTTGGGCGAACTGTTCTGCTTGCCCGACATAAACACCATTAACAGCCCTGATGATATCTCCTTGTTGTAAACCGATAGCACTACTCAGAGGGATATTCTTTATGGATTCAATGCGATAGCCACTGATGCGTCCATCCGTCATTTCCGGCTTGAGTGAAATGGCATTAAGCCATTGCTGAATGTGATGCCCAATATGTTTTAATAGCCGTCGCTTAATCGTGATATTGATGGGGAGATCATTGCTGCGCCCTGAAAGTTGTTCGCTTGAGTGGCTGGGAGACGGGGAGGGGAGCGCTGTTCTTTGTTGCAAGTGGAGAGTGTATAGCTGTTTTTTATCCATCAGGGTGATGTTGTTTGATTGAATGCTGATAACTGTAAAGTGACTGAAGCGCTCGTTTTGGCCTAGCATGAGTAATTTTTTATCAGTCACTTCGAGCAGCGCTAGGGGTTGTGAACCGGTGATCGTGCCAATTAATACGAACGGTAGAGTTTGAATATTTTGTAATGTGCTTGCGTACAGAGTCGGGACAACAGCACTATAAAGGCAAAAAACAAGCCTGAAATATAATTTGTAAAATGCTTGATTGTCTGAACGTCGGGTTAACGATGGTAGTCTTTTTAAGCGTTGATGAGCAGTAACAGAAGTTCGCATGGAGCGGTACCGGGTTATGACGGCAGAAAATCAATCGGATAAGTGACGGTTACTGTTGCAACATCTTTCTTTTTAAAACGGAATGTTTTGACTTTTAGAACCAGCCTTCTTTCAAAACGTTTTGCTTTGAGTTCGCTGGAAACGACACGGCATTTTGTCACTTTGCCGCTAGGTAGTATGGTTAACTCGAGAACCACTTTACCTTGCAATGAAGGGTCTTTGCGTAAAGCACGATTGTACAGTGCAAAAATACCACCCTTATTACGTTGAAAAACCCGTTCGATTTCTTCCTGACTACGGCCAGCTTTTCCACCTGCGGTTCTGCGTGTTCCGGTGCCACCACCAATATTGCTGGATACTCCTGTCAGGCTACGTCCTGACAGTGAACCACCACCGGTTTTATTGCTTAAACCGCTTGTATTGATACCGCCACTGCCACGTCCAGCTTTGGCAGTTAAAAGATTGCTGGCTACCCGCTTACTTTTTGTTTTACCGGATCTGGATAAGTTAGTTGATCGTACAGAAGCAACGTTAAAGCTGTCTCGCAAATCAGCCAGTTCATCCGTTAATGCCATCAGACCGCTTGATGCGGCTTTTTTAATCGCTTTTTTCTTTGCTGCTGGTTTTTTTGATTTCTTTTTGGCCTTTTTGGCTTTCTTCTTTTTTGCCGCAGTTTTCTTTTTAGCAGCCGGTTTAGGTGCAGCTGCTTTTTGTTTCTTTTTCTGAATAAGCAGTTTGGCCAAACGTGGTGACACTTGTTTGAGTTCTTGTTTTTCTGCTTGGGGTATCGGCAAAAAAGGGAAAATAATGGTAAGGAGCAAAATAAATAATAAACTACGCTTTAATATTTTATTAAAACGGACATCATTTTCTGTTTTAGACCAGGGTAATATGGGTTCATTATAAAATGCATCGTATCCCATTTTATTTAGCTCCCTGCTTGTCGTCTGTAGTAGCTGACTTTTTCACTACTGCTAACGATATATTATTAAAGTCACTTTGAGCGCAGGTCAGCATAATTTTTTTAAGTAACTTATAGGGGATTTTTTTATCTCCCATAATGGTAACGGGGCGTTTTTTCGATTTGCTTGTATTTTTATGTTTGCCGGGTTCTCTTTTTTTGTATTTTTTAAGCATGGCGGATAGTGGCCGAATAGTGGCTGAGCGATTATTCAAGGCTTGTTTTACACTCATAACAAGCTCACCATTGACCCGGATATCTTTGTTATTGACCATAACAACAATGGTTTGCTTCGGCATTTTTTCTGCAGTAGATTCAGGAAGTTTAATCGCTTTTGGCGTAGGTAATGCTTCAGATTCAGACGATGTTACCAGTAAAAAAAACACTAGAATGGTAAAAATATCCATAAGCGAAACCATATTCAGCGATGCAGCTGTTTTTTCCCGCTTGTGGTGACGAATCATTCTTTTTGTACGACGAGATTCTGACATAGTTTCAATCTTTGTTAAGGAGCATCCCCGATGGATATATCCGGGAATAGCTCAGCATTAATGATTTCGCCATCTTCCAGTGCATGATAGCTTCGTACGGTATCCATAACATTGACTAATGTTTCATAACGGATATTAGATGAAGACAAAATCGAGGCATTGGTTTTATCAGGAAAGCGTGATTTAATTTGTTTAAGGGTCTTGGCAAGATAAGCGTAGTTGTAACCTTTTCGGTTATTCCTGATACGTTTAATCAATCCCCCACGGCTATCGGCTAATTCGATCATATTTTTTCTGATAATAACTTGCAGTTCAAAATCCGGCTTCTTGTTCTTACTGGCCGCGCCCGAACTTGGCAAGTTCAACTCAAGAACCGTGAGGTGACTGAACACAGCAGTAATTAATAGAAACGGTACCAGAATAACCATTAAATTCATAAAGGCCGTAATATTGAGTTCCGGTGTTTCTTTGTGCCTAAGCTGTCTGCGGCGTACTCTACTCATGTTAACTATTACGCCTTGTTTTTACGTTGCATAATGAGGTTAACGAATTTAACCGTTGCCATTTCCAGGCTGTCAACAATTTCGGTCGTTTTTGTCTGAATAACGGTGTATACAAGTAACAAAGGAATCGCAACCATCAGACCGAAAGCGGTCGTGTTCATCGCAACCGAGATACTGGTGGAAAGAATTTCACCTTTTAAAGCCGGGTCAACCTGTGCCACTGCGGTAAAGGCTTTAATTAAACCAATAATCGTTCCGAGCAGTCCCAGCAGGGTTGCGATGTTGGCATACATTGCAAGATAGTGGGTGCGTTTCTCAAGCCGAGGAATAATCTCCAGCATACTTTCTTCCATTGCAGCTTCAATGTCATCACGATCCTGTGCGGTTTTATATTTTGACAAGCCAGAGTTTAAAATTTTTGCTATTGGCTGGTTTGATTTATTTGAAGTACTGTAAGCCTGTTTGAAATCACCACTTTGCATGAGTGG
This sequence comes from Chromatiales bacterium, assembly GCA_027070385.1. Lineage (GTDB taxonomy): Bacteria > Pseudomonadota > Gammaproteobacteria > UBA6429 > Thiohalophilaceae > SZUA-37. The sequence continues at coordinate 5,077 of JALXDW010000500.1, read as the reverse complement.
CATGATTTTTTTTAGCAACATACGGTTTCGTGCTCGTGACTGGGTAAGATAAATATAACGTTCAAGTGCAATAGCGCTACCAATGGCAAGGACTATGGCTATGGGTACCATAAAGGGACCACCTTCCTGAAAGAATGTAACAATACTGGTATACATAATGTTTCTCCTGATAAAACTTGAATTTATTTTTTACCTGATTCAGCCTTGTCATGCAATGCATGATAATAATTAACCTGGCGTTGAAATACCTCACGGTCAATTGGTTGCAGTGCTTCATCAATTAAACTTTCTAATGGTGGCTGATTCATATCAGGCACCTCTGATTTTTTCCATGGCACAATATAAAGCACTTTTGGTAGCTCCTGGTTGCCTATAATTGCAGTCCCATCCAGATTTAATCTGTCTTCTGCATATGCTGCTGCATAATAAAAGGTCAGGATAACAAATAAACTACAGTTGATAATTTTCATCCACGCTTACCTCTTAATAGCTGTTGTTGACTAGTTTGTGCAGTTTTAGCACGTCTTTGCAGATCCAGTATCCACTTAGCCACTTTTTTATCGGCTTGTGCAGATAATTTCTGATACTGTTCATAGTGATGCAGTGCACGTTTTAGATCATCCATATATAAGTCATATAAGATTCCCAGGTTGAGATGTGCATTTGCATATGTTGAATCTTTTGACAAGGCCGTCAGATAAGCTTCTTTTGCTTCAATGAATTTACCACTGCGGCGGTATACGACACCCAGTAAATTATAGCCAACAGCATTATCACGGTTAATATAAATAGCACGTTTAAAGGCAGCCTCTGCTTTTGCCAACTTGTTTTTTTTCAGATACATAAGGCCAATATTGAGCTGCGGCCCGGCAAACCCCGGATATTTTTTACTGACAGAGTTGAAGAGTTGGAATGCCCTTTTAGTTTGCCCGGTTTTCATCGCCATTACGGCACGTTGGTACGCTGCCTGGGCCTGGGGGGTAACCGGTGCTTTATTTTTTTGTTCAGGCACGGTTGCCAGACAGGCACTCAGTAATACAGAGCCAGTGATTGCAAATGCAATATTGCGCAGTGACATTTTTTTATGATTAATGAATGGCATCAACATACTGTTCTACCTTTTCTGTTTTTGCATAACGTACTGGCTGCAATTTGGAAAGTTGCTGGAGACTTTTCTTTACCCAATTATTATAAATCCCGACCGTTACATTTTTTACATTGGCTACATGTATATCAATGGCTTTTTCTTCAAACGGAAACGCTTGTTCTTCCAGTAAAATATCATATTGTTCTTTTTCATCAGCAGACAATCCTTTTGGGCGTTGTGATTTTATAAGCGCGCGTGCAAAATTATTATATATTTCTGCAATCTGGTAAGTTGCTGAAGTTGAGATATCTGCAATCTTGTAATTTAGGGCTTGTTGGTAAGCTTTAATGGTTTTTTGCATCAGACGTTTTTTCTTTTTAAGGCTTTTCTTTAAAGGAATTCTTAGTCGAACTTTATTATATTGAGTTCGAAGTGGTTTCGCCAAGACCAGTGTCGCATTCCCGGCAAGATATTTTGTTCTGTCAGTACGTTGTCGACCACCTTTTGCATCTGCCTTGATAATCTCGCGCAACCAATGCCCCCATTTTTTAAGTTGCCGTGTTTTTTTGTAATATTCTGCCAGAGTATTACGAGCTTCCATTGCTTCGATTAATGGGGAGGGGTATTGTCTGATATATTTTTTGAGCAGTCGAATACCATTTTGTTTATTGCCACCTTTCAGGTAGAGGTTGGCTGCCTGTAGTGTCATTGTCCGTTTGAATTGGAAGTTTCCTTTTGTTTTAAGCAGTTTTTCTATTTCCCGTGCAGCCTTGCTGTGTTGTTTTGTTTCTGTGTAGATGTATGCCAATTTTTCGGTAACGCCTTGCAGTAACTTTTTCTTACCTGGATAGGTTTTTCTGAATTTTTCTAGTATTCTCGAAGCTTGCTTCAGCTTTTTTTCTTTTATAAGCAAGGTGGCAGCATCATATTCTGCCGTTGCTAGTAATGGTGAATTCGGTGTTACCTTTTTTAATCGTAAAAAATGTGAGACAGCAAGAGAATTATTATTGTTTGCTCTGGCAAGTTCTCCCTGTTTGTAAATGCTGGCTGCAAGTCGTGTTTGCATGGGTTTGTACAGTTTGCTGTTTTTAGTTGTTCTACGCAGTACTTGCTTATATGCTTTTTCCGCTTCCGAATAATTGGCTAATGCAAATTCAGAGTGTCCGATGATAATCCAGGCAGTTCTTTTGTTGCGAGGTGTTGAATACCTGGATTTTTTTGCCAGTAACAGGCGAGCTGTTTGATTGGCACGTTGATAATTTTTGTGTGCATAGAGTGTTTCACTGGTTTTAGCAAGAACGGATGGTACACGTTTATCCTGTGGAAATTTCTCACTGAATAGTAATGCGCTTGCAATGGCTTTTTGCTGCCAGATATAAACAAGTTTTTTGCCATTTTTCTTTTTCTGTACAAGCCGTTGCAGTTTTGGATAAATTAAAATAGCAGCATAAGCTGCTTCAGCACTTTTAGGATGTTTAGCATAACCATAAGCTGTTTTTTCAAATTCCAGAATGGCTTTCTGATATTGACCTGATTCATTCAGTGATTCAGCCAGCAAGAAGTTCATTTCTGCACTGATTTTATCATTGGGAAACATTGTAATAAATTCACTGTACCATTTGGCGGCTTGGCGGTAGTCACTGCGTTTTCGTGATTTTCGACCGCTGGCATGGAAATGTGTTGCAAGATCTTTCAGGTGTATAGCAAGTAATGGTTTAATAAAATTACGTTTTTCATTACTTTGAGTTCTCCAGTAATAACTTTTGGTGTTATAACGGGCTATGAAGTCCATTTTGGATTTTATAACCAGGGATGTCAGTCCACCTTTTTTGTAAGCACTGATGGCATCCTGATGAAAAACAGGTGCATCAGGATCATTGGGGGCACGTTTAACGTAAGCCATGTAAGTATCGGCTGCATCCACGATACGATCTTTACTTTGATACTGTTTTCCTAAGGCGCGATATAGCAGTGGTTCATAGGGTTTTCTACCGGTTGATTTAAGATAGCGGGTCAGGGTACGTGCGCCTTGTTGATATGATAATGTCAGGCTAGTGACGCGCAGGGTATCTGTCAGTAATTCTTTTTCACTACGACTAATCCCGGGGGAGAGTGTTACTCGACCAAGCTTGCCTTGTGCATTTTTTATGTCAAGTAAATGAATAAATTGTTTGAGTGCCAATGAATATTTATTACGTTTGAAAAGAGTCCAACCATATTTGTACATTGCTTTTTCATAGAATAATGAATTTTTGTGATTAGCTACAATATTTTGATAGGCTTTTCCGGCAAGCCGATATTGGTTTAATACAAAATAGGTTTCTCCCAGTCTGAAATTGACTTCATCACTGTATTTTGAATGGGGGAAGGCGCGTTTTAATCGATTGAGTGTTGCTTGTTCCTTTTCCGGTTGAGCGAGTAGTGAATAGGCTTTTGCCAGTTGGTATAGAACCAGTTCATTTTCTTTGGTATTTTTATGGGTTCTTAAATAGCGTTTGTATTGTTTGATGGCGGAGCGGAGTTGCTGTTTGCCCGCTGGAGACATGGGATCATCATCGGATACACTTCTGTCTTCGCCTGACATAAGCTCAAGATCGGCAAGGCGACGTTGCGCATCACTGTAAATATCTTCAACAGGGACACTACGGAGAAATTCCTTGTATTTCGCAATGACACTTTTTCGTTCAATAGGTTGGACTTTGATATTTTCAATGACCAGTTCTTTTTCTTCAATACTGGCAATAGTGGGGGCATCGCGTCCGGTCGCGCATGCAAGTAGAATAGCCGATATCGAAAATCCTGCCAGAATATTTCTTGTGCTTTTATAGTTAATATTCAAATAGAACCGACTCATTTTTCATCACCTTGCTGAAGCTTTTCTTTTGACGATGATGTTAGAGCAATCTTGTCATAAAGACGTGCCACAGAAAAACGTGCGCGTGCGTGATAATTTTTAAGCGCACGTTGTTTGTTATTCAGTTCACGCATTGCCATCAAAACTAAAAACCGTTGTTGCTGGCCTAGCAGGTGTTTCAACTGATTTTTTAGCCGGGTGATACGTGTCTTTTTCTCGATAATTTTTTCACTAAAGCCTGCAAAGCGGGTGGGCGCTGAATGCCATACCTGTTTAATTGATCGGGTTGCAGTTTTTGTTTTATTCAATGCGGCTTCAACAAGTTTAAGTTGTTTTTCAGCTTTCCATAATCGTGGTATATATTCGCGTGACAGCTTCCAGATTATCATGCCTTTTAATATATGGAACTTGTGGCGTTGATCTTTCAGATCTTGCTTGTTTTTCAGATTCTCCAGTGCAAGTTCGACATTTGCCAGTTTCTTGATAATTTTTCGTTCTTTTTGCGTGGCCAGCGCAAGAATATCGTGTTGTTTTTCGATACGGGTGAGTTCTTTGGTAAAATGTTGTTTCGATGCAGTGAGTTCATCAATTTTATTGATTCGAACATCATTCTTTATTTCAGGTAATTTACTTTGATAGCGTCGTTGGCGTTCTTCGAGCATAAGTTCGTAGGCAGGGAATTGATTGCTCCAACGATTAAGTACTTTTTGTAGAAAAAGTAAATCACGCAAATTCAGATAGGCCTGTTGAAATTCATGTTTGGCTATCAGCTTCTCGATATAAGGTGTAGCAAGTGAAACCGGTGGAGTCGTCAGCCGGAAATTATTATCTTCTTTTTCTGCACTTAATACCCGGGTTAAAGAAGCAATCAGTTCGCCACCTTCGACAACTTGAATAACAGAGTTAATGGCTTTGAGTTCCTGATCATAAAGAGCGACGGCATTCTGATAATGCCCCAGTGCATTGGTATTGGCTTTAAGTTGTTCCAATGTGTAAGGAATCGCCAGCATGGATTCCTGTACGGCTGTGTCTACTGTATCGCGTGTTTGTAGTGCCATCCATGGGCGTAGGGCTTTTTTATGTTGATCACGTGAACTATATGCCCAACCGATACCTAACAGGGCCTTGTTTGAAAG
>JALXDW010000499.1 GCA_027070385.1 Chromatiales bacterium | reverse complement strand
AGGTGCGCGTTTTGCCAAATGGCGTGAGGTTTACTCCATCAGTGATCAAAACCCTTCACCGTTGGGAATTAGTGCCAATGCAGAAATGTTAGCGCGTTATGCGGCTGTTTGTCAGGCGCAAGGTGTTGTACCAATCGTAGAACCTGAAGTGTTAATGGATGGTGATCATAGCCTTTCACGTTGTGCAGAAGTGACCGAAGCGGTGCAAAAAGAAATTTTTCATGCTTTACATCGACACCATGTTGTTCTTGAGCATATGGTTCTCAAGCCGAATATGGTGTTGCCAGGCAAGGACTGTTCTGAACAAGTCAGTGCCGAGGAAATTGCAGATGCTACTGTTAGAATATTACGTCGTTGCGTACCCGCCGCAGTTCCGAGTATCAATTTTCTTTCCGGTGGTTTGAGCCCAGAGCAGGCAACAGTCAACCTAAATGCGATTAATGCAGGTTACCCACAGGAGCCTTGGTTGCTTTCTTTTTCTTATGGTCGTGCATTGCAGCAACCCGTGCTGCTTGCCTGGCAGGGCAAGGCAGAAAATGTGACTGCGGCACAACAAGCCTTATTAAAGCGTGCCCGACTCAATGGTGTAGCTCAAAAAGGCGAATACCAAAGTAGTATGGAAAACGAATGAAGCAATGGCTGAAAGGGGAGTCTAAACCCATTGGCACTCTATCACTTAATCCTGCTGTGGATATGACTTATGAAATTCCTCATCTGCAAAAAGAGCAAAAAGCTCATGCGGTAAGTACACGTTTTGATCCTGGTGGGAATGGGATAAATGTAGGTCGAGCGTTGAAGCGTTTAAATACGTCTGCTCAAAATTATTGTGTGATCGCCGGTGAAATCGGTTTATTGTTAAAACGACTCTTAGGGCAGCAGCTTGATCATGTCGATTGTGAAGAAGTGGATGGAGAGACCCGCATAAATGGTACCTTGATTGAACTTTCACCCTGGGAGCAATATGAAGTTGATGGCATTGGGCCAGAAATTCCACCCGAGCACATGAATCGATTACTGAATCGATTTATTGAGCATAGTGCTAAAGGGTTTGGTGTTTTGACAGGTTCCTTACAGCGAACATTGCCCACGACTTTATATGCCGATCTGGCAGTAAAAATTCAAGAAGCCGGTGGTCAGGCAGTGGTTGATTCTCACCATGAAGCGTTACGTCAGGCAATTAATTCAGAGCCATTTTTAATTAAGCCTAATCATTATGAGTTAGAGACATTGCTTGGTCTTAAACTAGACAGTGTGGAAAAAATAGCAACGGAGGCTCGTAAGCTTCAACAACGCAATATCAATTATGTTTGTGTGTCACTGGATAAAGATGGTGCTCTATTAGCAGGGCCGGACAACTGTTATTACGCAGGCACCCCTGATGTAACGGTTCGCTCAAGTGTTGGGGCTGGCGATTCTATGGTTGCTGCATTAGTGGCTGCTTTTGCCCATGGGCTATCGACAGTAGATGCTCTGCGAATGGGAATTGCTTGTGCTTCAGGTACGGTTAGTCAGCCAGGTACTGAATTGTTTAATTTATCCGATGCTGTTGAGCATTTTGCTAATATCGATGTTCAGTCTCTCGATATTTAACAAAAAGCCTTCCATTGGCTTTAATAATTCCTTTTCTTTTATCATCAAAACCGCAGTCTTTAGTCGTGAATAATAACTAGACGGTTAGTGGTATCAATATCCACTACTTGACCTGCTTCGTGGGCAACTTTTGCCAACTCAATCAGTTCAGGTTCATCATTTGTTTGTGCCAGTGATGTCAGCGTGTTTTCGGCATGGCAGTTTATATGTTGAATTGTGCCTTTACCTGCTTTACAACCGCATGTGTCAGCATCAATATCCATATTAAAACCCTGAGGCATTTGCAAAATAACAGGCTCTTCTTGATGAACTTGTGCAATGGCTCTTTTTGCACTAGTCGAGCCAGACCAATCCAAAGTCGGCATATTACTGTAGTCACGCATGATTGATTCCCCTATTGTGCGTTTAAAGAGTAGGCAATAAGACTGATAGGATATTACCATACTAAAAAAGTCATACAATGCTACCTGGGTTACTGAAGTGGGCAGCAATTTATTCTAAAGTAGCAAAGTATTTGTACCGTGAACAGGCCTAGTTCACTATGAACAGCTTCATAATTTTATGTTGTTTAAAATTATCAGTATTTTCTGAAAATATGACCCATACTAATAGTGATACAGTATGAACGTAGGTGGTTGTAATAAAAAACGAGGATCATAATGGACATGGCACGTCTCTATTTATCCTCTGCTTTGTGACCTACAGGGATGTAGGTCAGGGGCGTGAGCAGGACGCGTAAGCTTTGCTCCGCCTTGTATAGAATGGCTATATTGAGTTGTTGCGTCGCGCTGAGAATAAATATTGACGCATTATAAAACCTAAATCTATAACGCTACGGGTATATATAACACCACTGTTTGATGCTGTGGATGAGTTTTGTCAGGATCAATAGGCAAGAGGCAAGTCATGGAATCGGATTTGTTAAAAAAAATGTTACGCGACATGTTGCTAGCACGGGCTTTTGAAGAACGTGCTGCTCAGGAATATACACAAGGAAAAATTGCCGGATTTCTTCATCTGTATCCGGGGGAAGAAGCTGTTGGTGTGGGTGTGCTGCATGCAGCAGAGCCGTCTGATTACATTGTCTCCACTTACCGGGAACATGTGCATGCTTTGGTTCGGGGAATGTCGGCAAAAACTGTTATGGCAGAATTGTTCGGACGCAAAACCGGTTGTAGCGGCGGCATGGGTGGTTCCATGCATTTGTTTGATGCAGAACGCCGGTTTATGGGTGGCTATGCCATTGTTGGTGAAACCTTTCCAGTGGCTACCGGTATTGCGTATGCCATTGCCATGCGTGAATTGCCCGAAGCCGTGATTTGTTTTTTTGGTGATGGTGCAGTCAATCAGGGTACGTTTCACGAAAGCCTTAACATGGCGGCTTTATGGAAATTACCCGTGTTGTTTGTTTGCGAAAATAATCATTATCAGATCGGCACAGAAATTCATCGCCATTCAGCCGTGGCTGAAGTTTACCGGCGTGCTTGTGCTTATC
>JALXDW010000498.1 GCA_027070385.1 Chromatiales bacterium | reverse complement strand
GACTGAGATAAGCAGTTTTTTTAATCCCATTGAGCAGAAAGTTTACTGCACTATCATCACAATAACTATCACAACAACCATCACAATAACTCGCCTTTATTGCTACGAAGCAAGCGGAATTGTGAACTCTAACCAACGTTAAAGAGACAGCTTATACCCTTCAAATTTACTCTGCTTATAATTTAAAAACTGTTTCCTTCATGTCCTCCGTGTTCTTTGAGGTTTTATTTTTATTCAATCATCATCACTGCATCCATTTCAACCTGAGCATCTTTAGGCAATGATGCTACACCAATCGCTGCACGGGCAGGATAAGGTTCGGAAAAATATTCTGCCATGGTTTCATTAACAATCGGAAAATGACTCAAATCTGTTAAAAAAATGTTTAGCTTGGCAATGTCTTTTAAATCACCACCAGCAGCCTGTGCAACAGCTTTTAAGTTATCAAACACCCGTTGTATTTGTACTTTAATATCCCCCTCTACCAATACCATTGTTTCCGGAACTAATGGTATTTGTCCGGATAAATAAACTGTACTGTCAATTTTAACTGCCTGTGAATAGGTGCCGATTGCTTTAGGTGCTTTATCGGTGTGAATAATTTCTCGTGCCATGTTTTTCTCCACTCTCCAATATTTATAAATTATTGTCTGATTCTATGAATACGATCAACCATGTCAATGGCTTTTAAACGCCGCATGATTCTTGCCAGATGTTTTCTATCCTTAACCTCAACAGTTAGTGTCATGGATGAATGAATACCATCACGCTCTTCTATATCAACATTAAGTATATTGGACTTTAAATCTGAAATAATCGCTGCAATGGTTGCCAGTACACCGCGTTGATTTCTCACCATCAGGCGAATGTAGGTTGCAAAGTCTCGTTTTAAATCCGGTTCCCACTCAACATCAATCCACTTCTCGGGCTTGCTTTTATAATCACTTAAATTTTTACAGGCCTGTGAATGCACCACAATACCGCGACCAGCACTGATAAACCCAATAATATTATCACCCGGGATCGGTAAACAGCATTTAGCAAAAGATACAACCGCGCCTTCCGTGCCTTTAATCGCAAGTGGCCGACCACCTGTTTTCTTTTGCAGGCTTGCTGATTCTTCACGCTGTTCAGCCGCACTTTCTGCTGTACTGGCACTCGAACCCACCAGCGTGCGAGCAACCATCATCGGGATATGGTTTCCAATACCAACCTCGGCACAAAGATCATTAAAATTCTTGAAATTGAATTCTTTAAGTGCATTGGCAATGGCACTGTCTGATATTTGTTCCAATGATGAACCAAAGGCTTCAAGATTGCGATTTAATAATCGGCGTCCCAGTTCAACCGACTCATCAAATTGTAAATTCTTTAACAAAGCCCGAATATTAGTTCGTGCCTTGGCAGTTTTAACAAATTCAAGCCAACTGGGATTAGCCTGCGCACCCGGGGCTGTAATGATTTCAACTGTCTGGCCATTGTAAAGTTCAGTGCGTAATGGCATTAAACGCCGGTTAATTTTAACCGCTACACATTGATTACCTACATCGGTATGGACCGCATAGGCAAAATCAATCGCAGTGGCTCCACGCGGCAGTACCATAATGTCACCACTGGGTGTAAACACATAAACTTCATCGGGGAACAAATCGATCTTGACGTTTTCCAGAAACTCCATTGAGTTGCCGGCATGTTGCTGAATTTCCAGAACACCACGCAACCATTCACGTGCCCGCACCTGAGCATTATTACCCGTGACTTCAGCACCACTTTTATATAGCCAGTGTGCCGCAATCCCTGCTTCAGCAACGCGATCCATATCCTCTGTGCGTATTTGTATTTCAATAGCAACACCATACTGTGTATATAAGGCTGTATGCAACGACTGGTACCCATTGGCTTTCGGGATAGCAATGTAATCCTTAAATTTACCGGGTATAGGAGTAAATAAATTATGAATCGCACCCAACATGCGATAGCACATGTCGACACTGTCAACGACGATACGAATAGCATAAACTTCCTTGTCTTCATTGAAAGATAATTTTTTATTCTGCATTTTTTTATAAATGCTATACAAATGTTTTTGCCGACCAATAATTTCACCGTGCAACTGCAATTCATCCAAGCGGGCATGAATAGACTGTTCCAGTTTATTGATCAGTTCTTTGCGATTACCACGTGCCTTCCTGACATTCTCTTCCAATACCCGTGAACGCATCGGGTACATGGCTTTAAAACCCAAATCTTCCAGTTCCAGACGCATCTGGTTCATGCCCAGTCGATTGGCGATGGGTGCATAAATTTCCAGCGTTTCCCGAGCAATACGACGACGTTTGTCCGGACGCATCACCCCAAGTGTACGCATGTTATGTAAACGGTCGGCTAGCTTGATTAATATAACGCGAATGTCCTCCACCATCGCCAGCATCATTTTTCGGAAATTTTCGGCCTGTGCTTCGGCTTTGCTTTCAAAGGTAATATGCGTCAGCTTACTCACCCCATCGACAAGGGCTGCAACTTCTTCACCAAATTTCTTTTTGATGGTCTCGAAGCCATGTTCGGTATCTTCGATAACATCATGTAACAGCGCAGCAATAATACTGCGATGGTCCATGCGCATTTCCGTGAGAATTTGCGCGACAGATAGAGGATGAAAAATATAGGCTTCACCACTGACGCGGTGCTGGCCTTCATGCGCTTCGGCACTGAACAGGTACGCTTGATAAATTTCTGTGACTTGATCCTGCTCGAGGTATTCGTCGAGCATTTCACAAAGATGGCCGATTCGGAAAGAAGCCGGCTCGGATCCTGAATTCTGGAATTCCCTCGGTTGAGGGATATCCTGCTTTGATTTTGCGATAACCAGGGTACTCCCCTAAGTTATTTTAGCTTTCTTCCGCTTGAGCAGAGTCATCCTTCGTAGCATCATCATTCGATGCCGTATCGTCTGATGATACACCTAAATCAACTGCCAACGCTGCAGCAAGAGCAGCAGCGACATCAATTTCACCTTCTGCCTCAGGCTTTTCTTCGGCCGCTTCAACAGATTCACTTTGCTGAGATTCCGCCAGTTCTTCGTCACTGACC
>JALXDW010000497.1 GCA_027070385.1 Chromatiales bacterium | reverse complement strand
GTAACAAACTGAACAAAATTCCTGTTGCAAGTGCAACCACTAATGCTGCCAGCATTGCCCATAGTGGTGGATAAGCTGGTAAAACCGGAAAAGCATAACGAATCATCCAGCTTCCGGCCAAGCCAAGTGTCAGGCCGAACACAGCACCTAATGAAGAAAGCAATATGGCTTCAATTAAAATAAGATAAAGAATTTCTTTGGCTGAAGCCCCTAATGATTTTAACAACCCTATTTCACTTGTACGTTGTGACACTGTCACCAACATCACATTCATAATAAGAATACCTGCAACAGCCAAGCTGATGGCTGCAATACCGCCTACTGCATAGGTTAATGCACTTAGAATACGATCGAAGGTTGCAAGTACCGCATCTTGTGTTATCACCGTGACATCTTCAACGCCTTGATGACGTTCACGTAAGGTGTTTTTAATAAATGTCATGACTTTGGGAATGGCTTCGCGTGTTTCAACCTCAATAAAAATTCTGAACAAAGACGGTACATTAAAAAGTGATTGTGCAGAAGCAACCGGTATAAGGACGGTATCACTTGTATCAATTCCTAATGACTGTCCCTCTGAACCAAGAATACCAATGACCCGATAACGTCTGTCTCCAATGCGCAACCATTGCCCCAATGCAGCGTGAGCACCAAATAATTCGTTACGAATATTAATACCAATAACACACACTGAATGACCGCGATGTAAATCGGTATCGGGTAAAAATTTCCCCTGTGACATTTTCCACTTACGAAGTTCAAGAAATTGATGACTTGTTCCCAATATACTGACTTCACGTTTACGACCATGCCATGAAACTTCCGCACCACCAATATTAAGTGGTGCAATACGACGTACTTTAGGGTGGCGAGTTAAAGCCAGTGCATCATCCAGGGTCAAATCACGCTCAGTGACTCCGATCATGGTTGCAGGATCTCCCCCGCTGGTTTCACTTCGACCTGGAATAACAATAATAAGATTGGTACCCAATGCTGAAAACTCATTGGTCACATAATTACGTGCGCCTTCACCAAGTGCTGTTAATATAACAACAGAACCAACACCAATGCTCATTGCTAGCAACATAAGAATACTTCGAGCTGTATTTGCTGTTAATGCATACCATGAAAAATGGGTTGCATCTCGAAATAACAGCATGACTAACCCACCCCGCTCCGAATTGAATCCGACTCAATTTTACCATCAAGCATTCGGATGGTTCGTGTTGAACGTGAGCCGAGAGACACATCATGTGTAACGATAATCAGTGTAATACCTTGCTGATTCAGTTGCTCAAGTGTTTCGATAACATTCAATCCTGACTTTCGGTCAAGATTACCAGTAGGTTCATCTGCAAGTAATACTGATGGTTCCATAATTGTTGCTCGTGCTATTGCAACACGTTGACGTTGCCCACCTGATAATTGTGATGGTTTATGATGCGCACGTTCCATTAAATTCATGCTAGCCAGTGCATGCTCAACACGTTGCTTTCGAATGTTTTCAGGAATACCGGCAAGTATTAATGGTAACTCAATATTTTCAGCGGCAGTTAAACGGGGAATTAAATGAAAGACCTGAAAAACAAAACCAATATTTTTATTACGAGTTATGGCCAGTTGCTCTTCATCAAGATCAGTGACATTTTTATCATTCAGAAAGTATTTCCCACTACTCGGTTTGTCTAATAAACCCAATAGATTAAGTAAGGTGGATTTTCCTGAACCTGATGGTCCCATGACAGAAACATATTCACCGGTTTTTATTTCAAGAGTGACATCATCCAATGCATGGACAGTTTGATCGCCAACCTGAAAATTTCGATGAATATGTTGCAGTTTTATCATAAGGTATTAATGGGAAGCGTGTTGTGACTCAACCCTGACAAGCGCACCGTCGTTCACACCATCGCGATCGATGGAGGTTACAATGCTCTCTCCTTTTACCAGACCCTCTAATATTTCGGTGTATTTCCAATTACTCAAACCAATATTAACTTTACGTTCATAAATGGTTTTGTCATCTTTGTCATAAACAAAGACTTTCTGGCCTTCAAGTAAAGCTTCGGTGGGGATACGAATAACATTGGAATGTGAATCAAGAATTATTTCAACATCGGCACTGTAACCGGGCAACATGTTACGTGTACTTTCATCGAGAATAAAGTTGACTTCAATATCAACCGTGCGTGCCTGTTTTTCCCTGTCGAGCACATAAGGTGCAATACGTCTGACCTTGCCATTAAAAAACTTTTTATCGTAGGCATCCAGCGAGATACGTGCTGGCATGTCAGGTTTGATTTCGGGGGCATCCACTTCATCAATCGGGGCAAGCACATAAAGGCAGGAATTATCGATAATATCCACAGCGGGCGGTGTTGGAACACCGACTGGTGAAGGTGTAACAAATTCTCCTAATTCTCCTGCAATCTCAGCTACCGTACCATCAAAGGGGGCTTTCAACTGAGTACGTTCCAGTGCAGCTTTTGCAACCGCTAATCGGGAGCGACTGACTTCTACTGATGATTTTGCGGCTTGACAGGCTGCTTGTTTTGCTTGTGCTTCACCGACAGCCTGTTCTGTACTGTCGTCAGATGCCAGACCTTTCTTTTGTAATTTTGTAAGCCGCGCTGCTTCGCGTGTTGCAACTTCGGCAATGACACAGGCTTCCTTTACCCGGGACTGGTTCGATAAAATTTCGCTTTTAGCCAATGCAACCTGTGCAATCAGATCATCATTCCACATCTCAAGTAATACTTGCCCCTTTGTTACTCGGTCACCTTCACGAACCGGTAAACGTGCAATTTGTCCACCAATGGCAGGTGACAAACCTGCTCGTCGACATGCTTTTAATGTTCCTGCACGTGTATTGGTTACGGTGCGTTGTACATTACCTTGATCAACCTGAGAAATAATAACATCGATCGGTTTGGGGCGTTTTAACCAGATACCAAGCAGAACAACGGCAATCAGAATAACCGTGCTAATGACGATAATACGGTGACGTTTTAGCATATTTTACCTTGATAACACAGATACAGTTTGCTGTATAAACCAGCGTTAAAAGAAACAATAACTTACACTATATCCAAT
>JALXDW010000496.1 GCA_027070385.1 Chromatiales bacterium | reverse complement strand
ATTTGTATGAATGCTAACAATCCAAAAGGCAAGCTAACACCTTGCTCAGGAACTATTTATTATGCGATTTATATACGACAAAATGAAAGTATAATTTTGACTATGCAAACTTTTTGGTTTCTATTACTTTTTTCTTACATTTTCGCTCCAGCATTGCAAATACAGCCCCCTTTGTAAATGCGTCCTCAGGTGATATTTCCCTTTCCAGTGGTGTAAACTGTTTGTCACGATCTAATAACAGTTTTTCTTTACTCTTTTTCATCATTATATTCCTCATGTATCTTTGCTATATCACCAGATACTAGATTTTCCGGTTCATTTTCAGTTAATTTTTGGCTTTTATATTGTTTTCTTTCTCGAATAAGTGCTGCTTTAATTTCTTTTTCCGTCCAACCTGTTTTTTTGACGTTTATCACGTCTTTTTTTAGCAATATTAATAATCTTGTGTGACATCAGATAATCTGCCGATATAAATAGTCACCTTTAGATATATTTATAACCGAAATTTTCATAATAAGCTCTGACTTCATTGTTTATCGGATTCATGCTACGAATACCTGTTGCGCCTAAACCGTCGTAAGTTTTAAATTGTGTATATTTCTTGTATCTAAATCGCTTTGGACGAAACGAATTGCTTGCTTTCTTAATTCGGTATAGCGACGTTCTGCATCAGTATGAGTAAGCTTCATAATATTTAACCTGCTCCTTTTGTTTTATGAATGATAGATTTTTGAATACCTGATCTTTTAACACATAACATTTTCATAGAATGAAAGATGTTAGCTGAATCAAACTTTTCAAAGCTGTTAATAGTAAGCACTTCTTATGCGACCACATTCCTGAATATCTACTCAGGTTGTCACTCGTCGAACATCCATTACATTTTGAAGTTGCAACAACCGGTTTAAAACCCGGCTAAGCTGACTAAGATCTTTTATTTCAAGAGTAAAGTGCATTTTTGCTGTGTTCTTCTTTTTGTCAGACTGCGTATGGGAAGCCGTTACATTGATCTTTTCATTGGTAAAAACGGAAAAAATATCCCGTAGTAAATTAATCCGGTCAATAGCATACACACTGATTTCAACGGTATAGTGTGTTTCACTTTGCGTTGCCCATTCCACTTCAATTAAACGCATTCGGCGAACATCGTCCATTTTCAATATGTTTCGACAATCCTTTTTATGAATTGTTACCCCTCGCCCCTGGGTGATAAAACCGATAATCGGATCACCTAAAACAGGTTTACAACATTGTCCAATGTGTGTCAGTAAATTACCTACGCCCTGAATCGTGACATCACCTCCGGCTTCTCTGTGCCGAACACGCGTAACGGGGGTAATCTGTTTTTCCTGTTGTTCTTTATGGGTCAGACGATTAACTGCATTGGCAATTTGTATTGAATTAATGTCACCACGCCCAATAGCCGATAAAAAATCATCGGTCTTGTCATAATGAAAGTGTTTGGCAATGGTTTGGTGATTAAGATTACGCACACCCAATCGATTCAGTTCTTTTTCAAGTACAACATGACCATTGGAAATATTTTCTTCAAAATCCTGCAGTTTGAACCAGTGACGTGCTTTGGATAAGGCACGCGATGAATTCAAATAACCTAACTGCGGATTAAGCCAGTCACGACTGGGACGACCATTTTTGGTGGTAAGAATTTCAACCTGTTCGCCACTTTTCAATTCATAGGTTAAAGGGACTATACGGCCATTGACCTTTGCCCCCCGACAATGGTTACCAACTTCGGTATGCACATGGTAAGCAAAATCCAGTGGTGTTGAACCCTGAGGCAGATCCATCACATCACCGTCCGGTGTTAAAACATACACCCGATCCTGAAAAACTTCAGATTTAAAACGGTCAATAAAATCATCGGCATCACCCGATTCCTCTTTCCATTCCAATAGTTGTCGTAACCATGCAATTTTCTGGTCATAATCGGCATTATTTTTGGTTTGTTCTTTATAGCGCCAATGTGCTGCCACCCCCCACTCGGCATGATCATGCATGGCTTCGGAACGAATTTGTATTTCAATACTTTTACCACGTGGTCCGATAACGGCTGTATGAATGGATTGATACATGTTTTCTTTTGGTGTTGCGATATAGTCATCGAACTCATTGGGAATATGCCGCCATAAGGTATGAACCACACCTAGTGCGGCATAACATTGTTGAACATTATCAACTATAATTCGAATCGCCCGTACATCGTACAGGTTATGAAAGCCGACGCCTTTCTTTTTCATTTTTCGCCAGATACTGTAAATGTGCTTGGGGCGCCCGGTAACCAGCGCATGGATACCCACATTTTTTAATTCACTGCTTACAATTTTTACAATATTTTCGATATAACGTTCCCTGTCCACTCGCCGTTCATCCAGGCTTGAAGCGATTTGTTTATAGTCAAACGGTTCCAGATACCGCAGTGACAAATCTTCCAGTTCCCATTTTATTTGCCATATCCCTAGCCGATTTGCGAGTGGTGCATAAATATCGAGGGTCTCCTGTGCAATACGTCGTTGCTTATGAGAAGGCAGGAATTTTAAAGTGCGCATGTTATGTAAACGATCTGCCAGTTTAATCAGAACAACGCGTACATCTTTGGCCATGGCCAATAACAACTTTCTCAAACTTTCGGCTTGTACCTGATCATGTTGATGACGATATTGATCGACCTGCATGTCAATCGCGTGCATTTTGGTAACACCATCGACCAATTCGGCAATGGAATGACCAAACTGCTGTCGAATGTCTTCCAGTGTTACGCTGGAGTCTTCCACAACGTCATGTAAAAAAGCCGCTGCAACCGACTCGTAGTCCAGATGTAAATTAACCAGAATATCGGCAACTGCCACAACATGATTCACATAGGGTTCACCCGATGCACGCGTTTGTCCATGATGTGCTTTTTCTGCCATCACAAAAGCATTACGCACCAACTCAACGTCTTTGGGATCGGCATCCATACCAATTTGTTCCAGCCATTGCTGAACCCCTTCACTGGTTGCCAGCTTTTCGGTTATAAGTTGTGATTCGACATAAACCATCGTGTTACTTTCCTTTGTAAACGCCATATTAAACGC
>JALXDW010000495.1 GCA_027070385.1 Chromatiales bacterium | reverse complement strand
CTATACTACACCCTCTATCCTTTCACTGTTTTTGACTTTAATTGCCTGGTTTTATCTTTATCCTCATCGGATTAAATATTTAAGCAGACGTACTGTAACCATTATTGCTGTTTTAATGTTGGGAACTCAGGCACGTACTTTGATTAAAAATGTCGACAAAATACATGCAGGGCAACGTTATGAAGTGATGCAGCTGACATTAGGGGTGTATCCAAAAAAATGGATACAGACGATTGCTGATCATGCTTATGAGAAAAATTTATCTATCTTTTCAATAAAGCCCTATCATGGTCAGAAAGAAAAGTTGGGGAAAAAAATAAATCCGGAGAATTGCAGCAAAGTTAAAATTACTTTAGAACACGGGAATCAATATAGAACGGAATCAGTATTGCTTGAGGATAGGGTATATTATGTGGTTAATGATGAGCAGATTATGACAGGGATAGGGCTAATGGATTATGCAGATAAACAACGAATTCGTCTGGTTAAAGTCGACCCTGCAACAGGGGATGCGCCTTCTTTGTACCAGTGTTTATAAATTAAGTGGGCAGAAAAAAGGGGCGTGCGCCCCTTTATTATTGCAATTAATAACTCGTTTTAGTCATTTAATGGTAGCCCACTCGGTACCCCGCTAACAACATTCTGGTCTTTACGTAAATCAAGGCTGCCGGGATCAGTGAGCGCATTCAGGAAGTCCATAATGCGATCTACATCTTTTTTGCTGTATGTCATGGGAGGCAATTCGTTGTAAGCTGCAATATAGTCAACACGTTCCGGATCATCCATTGTTCGATAGTTTTCAGCGTCCAATGTCGGATGAGCAGGAAGCACGGCTTGGCGTTTATTATTGTAATCGTAAAGCGCATTCACGGTATCCAGGTGATGCTCAACAACAGCACGTAGGGTGTTGTATGCACCGTCATGACCGTATGGTGCAGTCAGTGCGACATTGCGTAAAGTCGGGGTACGAAATTTCAGAATATCGGCTGGATTACCGGTGACCTGTTGGCGTCCAAAGTCTTCATAGCCACCGGTTTTCCCTGGACTATTACTACCGCGGCCCGCGCCTATTTGAGGCATAGCGATGGCATGAAAAGCATGGTCTGTTTGGTATAAACCACTATGGCATGATGCACATGACAGGGCATTCCTCCTGCCTTTATAAAACAGTTTCATCCCTTTACGTGCATTTTTGCTTAATGCGCCTTTATCTCCTTTGATGTAACGGTCAAACGGGCTGTTATCTGCACGCCAACTGACAGCTTCAAACGCTGCGATAGCATTGGCTGCGTGAGCGTAAGTGATATCAGTGGCGCTATATATTTCATTCGGGAATGCTGCAATGAACATATCAACATAGGCTGGAATATTTTGTAAACGTTGTGCTAATTGTTCCCAAACACCTCCTGCTTCAGCGAGATTTCCTGCTGCGGCTGCATCTGCAATGGAATTTTCACCGGCCTGGCCAGCCATTTCGGTGGCGGAGGTCACTGGGAACATGGCCTGACACGCCAATACGTTTTCTAGGTTGTTGGGGAGTGATTGTGCTGCAGGGGTTTTGCAACCGCTGGGAAAGCCTTCTGCATCCAAACTTGTGACTCGGCCGTCATGAAATAATGTGTGGAAAGATCGATCACCTAGATTAAAAACCGGTGGTGCATTTCTTGGTACCCGTTCAATGATTTGCTCACTGCCTGTGCCAACATTACGAGTCACGCCAAGCCCTTTTCCGCCTTCACCAACGGGTAAGGACAAGCCATCGCCTGTTCCTGTGAGTGAGTGGTGACAGGTACCACATGAAATATTTTTATTGCCACTCAGGATTTTATCGAACATCAGGTTTTTCCCTAATAATACTTTAGCCGGGCTGGGTGTTCGGAAATCATAAGTCGCAGTGGGTAGCGTTGCAGCGTAAGCCTGGCCGTATCCGGTTATTGGTGTCGTATTAAGTAAAGACATTGCAATTGAAGCAGCAAAGAGAGTATTTATTTTCATTGTGTTACCTCTATCAATGGTAATAGTTGGAACGAACTTTTATTTTGATGTGGATAAAAGTGTAGTCATGCAAACTATTGTGTCATGTGAAATATTCACATTTTCAGGGAGAGATATGCACTATTTTGTTAATGATATGAATTGGTGATGGTCTTCAGTTTCGATAAAGAAACTTTAATTTAGAGTTGGGTGAAAGAGGCTGCAACGGGATTACAGGGGCTCAAGAGAATGTATGGGCCAACGTGCTGTCGCTGAAAAGTCGAGGTCTTGTTGTTCGCCGGCAAGTAGTCGTTGGCTGCCTGCATAAGCGATCATCGCACCATTGTCGGTACAAAATGCCGGCCGTGGGTAATAAACATTGGCTTGGTATTTTTCTACCAGTTTGGTTAATCGTGTGCGTAGATGTGTGTTGGCGCTGACACCTCCGGCAATTACCAGCGTTTTCATTTGAGTTTGTTCCAATGCCCGGCGGCATTTTATGGCAATGGTTTCGACAACGGCTTCCTCAAACGCATAGGCGAGATCGGCTTGTGTTTGTGCGGACTGATCTGACTGCTGCCATGTGGTGAGAGCCGCAGTTTTAAGGCCACTGAAACTGAAATCCAGTCCGGGGCGGTCGGTCATGGGTCGGGGGAGTTTGAAGCGGCCAGGTTGACCTGTTTCGGCCAGTTTGGCCAGTGCGGGGCCACCCGGGTAACCAAGGCCGAGCATTTTGGCGGTTTTATCAAAGGCTTCGCCAGCGGCATCGTCAACCGATTCGCCAAGCAGGGTGTATTGGCCAATGCCCTGTACGGCAATTAGCTGGGTGTGTCCACCGGATACGAGCAAGGCAACAAACGGGAATGTTGGGGGAGTCTTTTCAAGCATGGGAGCAAGCAGGTGGCCTTCCATATGGTGTACGCCTATGGCGGGGATATCCCAGGCATAGGCGAGTGAACGTCCAACAGAGCTGCCAACCAGCAATGCGCCTAATAGGCCGGGGCCTTTGGTGTAGGCAATACCGTCAATGTCTTTGGCCGTTAACCCGGCCTGAGCCAACGCCTTGTTGATTAACGGGATAATTTTACGGACATGATCGCGTGAAGCCAGCTCGGGAACCACTCCACCGTATTCGGCATGT
>JALXDW010000494.1 GCA_027070385.1 Chromatiales bacterium | reverse complement strand
GCATGTTGTTATACGGTATGTCGATGATCTATGGTGTAACAGGTAGTCTGGATTTAGCAACGGTGAGCGCAAGTGCCGTGAATGTGAATGATCCGCTTATTCTGGTTTTTGGTATTGTGTTTTTGGTGATTGGTGTTGCTTTTAAACTGGGTGCGGTACCTTTTCATATGTGGGTTCCGGATGTATATCATGGGGCACCAACCGCAGTGACCATCTTTATTGGTTCGGCTCCTAAACTGGCAGCGTTTGCTATGTTAATGCGTTTATTCATTGATGGGTTGGGTTCCGTCAGTGCGCAGTGGCAAGATATTCTGATTTTGCTGGTGTTGTTATCGTTGGCTGTTGGTAATATTGTTGCGATTGCACAAATTAATATTAAACGTATGCTGGCTTATTCAACCATTTCACATATTGGTTTTCTTATGTTGGGAGTTATTGCCGGTACTGAAGAAGGCGTTTCCTCATCCATGTTTTATGCATTGTCGTATACGCTAATGTCATTGGGTGCTTTTGCGATGGTTATTCTTTTAAGTCGGAAAGGTTTTGAAGCTGAAAAACTGGATGATTTTAAAGGTTTAAATCAGCGCAGTCCCTGGTACGCTTTTTTAATGTTGATTCTGATGTTTTCAATGGCAGGTGTACCACCTTTTCTCGGTTTTTGGGCTAAATTATCCGTACTCAGTGCTGTTATCTCAGTCGACATGATCTGGTTGGCTGTTGCCAGTGTAGTCTTTTCTATTATCGGTGCTTTTTATTATCTGCGTGTGATTAAAATCATGTATTTTGATAGTGCTGAAAGCAGTGATGTTATTAGCTGCTCCAAAGATATGTCACTACTCATCAGTGCCAATGCTTTACTGGTACTGTTTATGGGACTATTTCCGGACTCTTTACTGAGTCTTTGTTTACAAGTCGTTTCGGCCAGTTAATTTCTGGTATCCTTGTACGCATGAGTAGCAGCGTCTTTTTATTATTGGGTTTTTCGTTTACTGTTGCCAATATTCCCTGGTTAAGTGAGCGCTTTTTTATTGTTTTCCCTGTTCCTTTTGGCGATAAAAAACGCAGTTGGATGCGGTTGTTGGAGTGGCTGGTTTTTGCAGGTTTTGCACTGTTGTTTGCGCAAGGGCTTGAACAAAAAACCATCGGTAGCGTCCATACTCAGGACTGGGAGTTTTATGCCATATTTCTGAGTTTATTTGTCGTTTTTGCGTTTCCTTCTTTTATTTATCGGCACTTAATTTTACCTTTATTACAACGTAAGTCATTGTAAAATATAACGTTATTTTTCTGCTGCATTTTGCACCATTAATATAGCGTTTTTATGCAAGCCTTCTAAAAAACCACAAGTATTGCTAAACTTATTGCAAAATGCAATTAAGATGCCCTTAGTCAATGCCACTACGTTTAAAATTTTTCCTGGTCTTTTCGCTGTTAACAAGTATTCCGTTGCTTATTTTGCTTTTTGGTGTTGTTGAGCGAATGGAAGTCGAAATTACACAACGTACAGAGGCAGAATTACATACAACACTGGATAAAATGGCCGGTGAAGTCGAGTTGATTCTGAACACCCAAAAGGCGATTGCCAATGGGTTAGCAAGGGTACCTGCGGTACGTGAATTTGCTTCCAGCCATGCGCTTGAAGAGTACCGTAAAAACCCGGCTTTATATGGGCAGCGGGCAGAGTTGTTGGAACAGTTTTTTATTAACTATCAGCACTCTGTTACCAGTATTCAAGCACTTCGATTCCTTGATAATAGTGGTAAGACGTTAGTGAAGGTCAAGGAAGGTAAACCGGTTCCAGCTGAACTTTTTGATGAAAAAACCCAACGCAAATATGTTGCAAACCAGTCGTCACGCCCTTTTTTTCAGGATGCAGTTAAAGGTGAACAAAGAGTTGTGATGTCTAATTTTGAGTTGGGCCAGGTCAAGCCCGGTGCTGATTTTTGTCCGGCAATGGTACGGTATTCCGTCCCGATTAAAGATGAATGGAATCTGGTTGAAGGTGTGCTTATTGTTAATATGTGGGGACAGCGAGTCGATTCAACCATGGAGGCTGCACTAGGGGGTTACCCCGGGAACGCTTATATTGTGGAAGTGAGTAAAAATACCCAACGTGACGGGATTTATTTATACCACAAAGATCCAAGCCGGCGTTTTGCAAATCAGGTGGGGACGGATTATCGCCTGTCAAAAGAATTAACAGCAGCTGAATGGCTAAAAGTACGCAACTCCAGTGATTATGGTTCGTTATATAAAGATGACGGACGGATGTTTTTCTATCGAAAAGTCAGACCCTATCCTAAAAAAGAGACTCAGTGGCTTATTGTTATCGAAGTTGCAACGGATTTTGTTTTGGCACCGATAAAAAATATGCGAGAGTCTATCTGGATGTTACTGGCGTTGCTGCTCGTTATCAGCTTGGCCTTTGCTGTTTGGGCCGCCTGTCAACTGGCTAGTCCGGTACAATTATTCGCAAGTATTATTACCCGTTATGCAGATGGTGATCATTCTGTTCGTTATGACGCGAATGCGAAAGATGAAATTGGTTTTGCAGGGCGTGCTTTTAATTATTTAGTGAGCTGTTTGGAAAAGGCAGAAGAAGAGCGCGACAAAGCAGAACGGGCGGTTTGTCAGTCAGAGCGGCTGGCATCCATAGGTCAACTTGCAGCGGGTATTGGTCATGAAATAAATAATCCGTTAATGAATATCACTTCACTGGCAGGTTTGGTCGAGGATGAAATAAAAGATAAAAACCCGCAAGCTGCAAGCGATATGCAATTACTGCAAAAAGAAGTAAAGCGCTGTGCCAATATTGTGCAGGGTATTCTTAATTTTGCCAAGGAAAATGAACCTCAATTTAAAGAATTCGATATGAGCGAGCTGGTAAATGAAACACTGTCATTACTGCATCATCGTATTGAAACAGCACAAATACACTTGGTTACACAGGTACACTCGCCACTAAAAATGGTGGGGGATCCCAATATGTTACAACAAGTTCTGGTCAATATTATCTTGAATGCAATACAGGCATCACCTGAAGGCAGTAATATTTTTATTTCAGGTTCGATTAATAATGGATTTGTGGTGATTGAGATACTGGATAATGGTAAAGGGATAGACAATAAC
>JALXDW010000493.1 GCA_027070385.1 Chromatiales bacterium | reverse complement strand
GTTCTTCTTCTGTGCCACAAGACTGGTTAAAAATCATTAACTCTTACGGTGGTGACATGGGGCAGACTTACGGTGTTCCTGTTGAAGAAATCGTTGAAGGTATTAAAAACGGTGTACGTAAAGTTAATATTGATACGGATTTGCGTATGGCCTCAACCGGTTCCATTCGTAAACACCTTGCAGAAAATCCTTCCAATTTTGATCCACGTAAATTCCTTAAAGAATCTACCAAGGCAATGAAAGAAATTTGTAAAGCACGTTATGAAGCTTTTGGCTCAGCGGGTAATGCAGATAAAATCACAGCCAAGTCATTGGAAAAAATGATTGATTTCTACAAATAAGATTTACTATGTAGAATAAATAAAAGAAGGGAGCAACTCGCTCCCTTCTTTTATTGCAGTAAAATTAAATGATGCGATAATGCCAGGGAGAATCAGGCTAAATAAATTACTGAGGTCACAAATAATGAGAACACTACTCTTTTTATTCCTGGTGGTATCAAGCTTCAATAGTTTCGGACATGAAATCAAAGAAGAAGATAAATCCTGGTGGTGGGAAACAAGTTGGTGGGAAGAAGGTCAGATAAAGCCGGTTGTTAACCACAAAGTTAAGGTTAACTGGATAGAGTATTCTCGTGGCGATATCAGTGTTCCCACTATGGTGGCACGTCCTGATGACAACAGGAAATACCCTGCGGTTGTCTTTCAGCATGGTCGACGAGGCCTTGGTGATTTAATGCAACGGCAGGTCAAACGTATTGCTGCACGTGGTTTTGTCGTATTGGCCCCGGATATCTATAAAGCCAATTTTATTGGTACCCATCCGATCGAGCATGATTATGAGCTGGAAAAAGATGCTAATGGTGTTGTGGATGTGCTACTGGCACGCAAGGATATCAGTACCTCAAAGGCATGCATTGTTTCACACACACGTGGTGGCTATTATTCATTAAAAGTATCCACTACGTTCAAGCGACAGCAAAAAGATTTGGTTTGTTATGTGTCCTATTACCCTCATTGGCAGGATCCTAATGCACCTGAACCTTCCCAGGTTTATGGCTATGCACCAGAAATTGATGATTTAAAAATTCCGGTACTGGTCTTTATTGGTGACGAAGAACAGTATCAACGCCGCCGTGTTATTGAAACCAGTTTTAAAGTGTTAAAAGACAAGAAACGCGATGCACGCTTAATTATATACCCGGGTGTTGGGCGCGGTTTTGATTTCCGTCCACCGAATGTTCGAACCTTTGCCGATGATCTGGCATCAAAAGATGCAATTCAGCGTATGGCCCGGTTTATCAACAAGCATTTGAAACCCTACCAAAAGTAATCACGCTTCAATGGCCAGTATTTTCCATTTGCTGGCCGTTGACAGCTCTCCATAATGTCAAAAATATACCGCTCTGGAGTACGGAGCTGCTAAGTTTCTGATTTTTACAGAAAATTCATTAATTTAAAGTCTCGGTTTTTCGAGTCGATAAATAAGGTAAGACTTTTCCAATATCACGACAAGGTCGTTGGAGGTTATTACCATGGTGACGGGTCGACGTAAAAAATTTCCGGTAAATCATAAGCTTGGGTCAGTGACTAAAGTTAAGGCCCGATATCAGCGACAAGACCGTATGCAAAACAAAATGATATTGATGTTTATAACAACATTGATAATGTTACTGTTTCTGGGTCAACAGACTGCTCAAGCACTTACCAAACAGCGATTAAATCGTATCAGTTATTCAGAAATGGAAGCCATTAATAAGGGAATGGGTTTAACACCGATCAGTGCCAAAGCCCAGATAAGAAAGATCCAGTTTAATGCCGGTGTAAAGGCTTATACCGAACAAGAGTATGCGTTGGCATTGCGTCTGTTTGAACCACTGGCAATACATGGCCATAGTGCATCACAGTATTACCTTGGTGTATTGCATGATATAGGTGTTGAATCACTTGGAAATGCACGGATAGCATATCAATGGTATCGACTTGCCGCCATCGGTGGCGATGATCGCGCACAACATAATCTTGCAGTTGCCTATGCCAAAGGTGAAGGGGTCGAAGTAAACATGGCAAAAGCAATGAAATGGTGGATGATTTCTTCTTTACAAGGGAATGCAGATTCACAATATAACCTGGGTATTTTATATGCGATGGGGCAGGGAAGCATCCAGCGCGATATCATTAAAGCAATGAAATGGTGGCGTAAGGCAGCAACCAGTGGTGATGCAGTTGCACAATTTAATCTGGGAACGATTTACGCCAATGGTGACGGTGGTGCAAAAAATTATTGTGAAGCGGAACGTTGGTGGGTTCAATCAGCCGAAAGTGGGTTTACAGAAGCTTATGTTGCTCTGACAGTGTTGCGTAAACGCAGTGATTACTATAGTTGCAGATTAAATAACTAGAATATGAAACGGGATCGACGATCGACAAAGTTACTGTTATCAGGTTTTGGGTTGATCGGTATATTTTTTATTATTTTTGCTTCTGGCTGGATATATACCCTGTATGACAGTCAGTACAGGTTAAGAGCACTTCTTGAAGAAAAAGAAGAAGAGGCTCTGGTAAATGAAATCAAGAATCTTTCATTAAAACGTAATATGGCCATATTACGCATGGTCATTAAAAAAGATGAATTTGAACGGGAAGATGAACATATGTATATACGTTCATTAGGATCTGATTTCTTGAAAATCAGGGAAACGTTATTTGCCAGATATTTTAACAAGGACGAAATTCAGCAATGGGAAAATGTAGCAAAATCTGTGGGAAAGAGTGCAGAACTACAATATAAACTTTTTGATCTGTTCGCTGAAAATAAAGAAGAACAAGCCATACTGTTACTGGATACATTATTTCAGACTCAGAAACATTCAGCAGAAGAGTTAAACAAGTTAACAAAACTGGTTAGCAAGGAAATAACCGAAAAATTAACAAAAGCAAGAAATGCCAATGAACTTTATATTTATATTGTCGGGATAGTCTTTATGCTCGCAATCATTTCCGGTTTTTTGGTGATTCGCCATGTTGTTTCAAAAATGAAGCTTTCTGAAAAAACATTAATTGATTATGGCTACAAAATACGTGAACTATACAATATTTCTTCAGAATCAGGGGTGAATGATTCTGAACAAATATTACATATGCTAATC
>JALXDW010000492.1 GCA_027070385.1 Chromatiales bacterium | reverse complement strand
TCATAGAACTAACAGCCATATCCACCATCAAATCAAGCAGGGTTTCCCCGGTTTGTTTGTTGTACTCAGATTTTTGGAGGGCTTTCATCATTTTTATAACTCTACACGCAGGACGTAAAATTTATATTCGGTTGTCGGGTTGTATGTTGACGGAACAGCGGTACAGTCGGGTATTGCAACAGGAGCCGGTACTTTGAGTTCATTCCACATCACACAGATAACAAATTGACTGCCAACCTGGGTGACAGAACCGCGGCCTTCGGGTAATTCTGCTGCATTATTTGTATTCCATTCATAATGGTCAAAGCTGGCAAGTGCGGCAGGTGCGCAGGCACTGGTAATACAGTTCGTACCAAGCACTGGAATATTGGTATCAAGCGCACTGTATGAACCGGCATTAACAGCGGTAATATTATTACGCATACGATCAGCCATATTATAAGCCTGTTGTATTGCAACGGTTCTGAAATATGCCGTTTGGTTATTTTGCATTCCTAATGATTGCAAACCTGCCAGACCCAGTAAACCAACTGAAAAGATCACCATGGCAACCATTACTTCAACCAGAGTAAAGCCGTGTTGTTGAGAAGGATTTAATTTTAAATTCATTGTCATCATCGTCTTGTTCTTTATGGGCAGGCCGGTGTTGCTGGACAGGCGTATTGTGAATTCAGACTGATTCGTCCCGTAGCACTGACGGAAAGTTGTTTTTCACGATTGGGAATTTCGAAACATGCACTGCATTGTTCGATAGTAAAACCAGCGGTAGGTGTCGACCCATCAGGCCTGAAACACAATGAAGTAAAACCACCCGAAGAGGAAATGGTTTCATTCGGTATCGCAATCGTGGTTGATGTACGGAGTGTTTCTGTATCTGTTGCATTGGTGACTCGCCAACCACCATCCCAGGTTGCCGTATCGGTTGTTGAACGAATACAGTAACTGCTACCTCGATTAATGGCTTCACTTTTGGCATAGGTCATATCGCGAACCAGTTTGTTAAGTTGTTCGGCCTTGCGATTTACGTTAGTAAAATTCTGCATTGCCGGTACGGTAATGGCCAGACCAATACCAATGACGGCCATGGCAACCATCAGCTCGATTAAAGTAAAGCCCGTAATGTGTTTTTTTATTTTCATACCCTACTTTATAGATGATTCCTAAAGGTATTTCACACACTAAACGACTAATTGGGCTGTTTCCCCGATAAGTGGTTAAACTTTTAGCATATGATTGTTTAGGCTGTGAACTGCATCAAGCTTTGATATGCTAGCCGTTTGAACTCAAACAGGTGTTTTTGAATGGATTGCATCATTATCGGTGGCGGCATTATGGGCTTATTGACTGCCCGGGAGTTGGCTCAATCGGGGATGAAAGTTTGTGTACTGGATCAATCTGCGGTAGGACGTGAATCTTCCTGGGCTGGTGGCGGTATTTTGTCGCCCTTGTATCCCTGGCGTTATGCGGAAGCGGTGCAATATCTGGCAAAATGGGGTCAACAGCATTATCCCGTTTTAGTGGATGAACTCCTGCATGACACCGGAATTGATCCCGAACGGCAGCTATCGGGTTTATTGGTACTGGATACGGCCGAGTTACTAGCCGCTCAAGAATGGGCAGCCCATTACCCACTCCAGCTGGAACTGCTCGATAAATCTCAAATTCACTCACTGGCACCTGAACTGGGCGTATTGCCGGAACAGGCAATGTGGTTCCCGGAGCTGGCGCAGGTGCGTAATCCGTGTTTGCTAAAAGCACTTTATAAAGACTTACTGCAACGCGGTGTTGAAATCAGGGAGCAGACCCAGGTCGAGTCACTCCTTATATATAAGGGAAAAATAAAAGGGGTACAGACGCCTGGAGGAAAAATTGAGGCTCCACGCGTTGTCGCCTGTAGTGGTGCCTGGACACGTAAGCTGTTACAAGGTGTTGATTTTGAAGTAGAAGTTGATCCAGTGAAAGGGCAAATGCTGATGTACAAAGCACAGCCTGGCTTACTGTCACAAATTATTTTAAGTGAAGACCGTTATGTTATTCCGCGTAAAGATGGGCGTATTCTTATAGGCAGTACCTTGGAACATACCGGTTTTGACAAATCGACCAGCCAGGCGGCAAATGAGGATCTTCGTCAGGTTGCGACACGCTTTATCCCCGCTTTAGCCAATTATAAGGTTGAGCGGCATTGGGCCGGGCTGCGTCCCGGCACGGCCGATGGTATACCGTATATTTATAGCGATAAAACCGTTTCGGGTCTGTATGTGAACAGTGGTCATTTCAGAAATGGAGTGGTGCTTGGACCGGCATCGGCAAAATTGATGGCGGATATTATTCTGGAGCGGGAACCGATTATCTCCCCTGATTTATATCGGCCAAAAAACTGACAGCGATTATAAAGGGCACAAATATTATGGTGATCCGGTTGTGGTGCAGCACGTGCCCCACTAAAAAACGTTGTGTGGCTAGCTCTCCTTGTTGTACTGAATTAAGCAAAAATTTAAGTACAACCTGACGTTCTAGTCGGGTATCTCTGACCCGATAAATAATTTCCATTCCTCCGGTTCCATATTCATTACTGTCCTATCCCTGATAGCCTTTTATATGAGGGGATTTTTATTGCAGTTCTCTTAACAGTCTCAGCAACACAAACTGATGATGGATTGAATATCAAGAATAATACAAATGAAAATATGACTTAATAAATGGCTAAATCATGATAAATTCCCGTTCTAAATATAAGTGTTTTAGACTCAAACTAGACTCAAACCAAAGCATTGCTCTATACTTGGTATCATGGATGCACAAAAAACAGCGCAAATAGTCGAAACACTAAAATATTCCGATATTACCCCAACCCAACAGCGCCTGGATATTGCGGCCATTTTATTTGCCAAACCGCAACATTTGTCCGCTGATCAGGTGCTTGAGCAGGTTAATCAAGGTGCAGCCACGGTTTCCAAAGCCACGGTCTATAACACCTTGGGGTTGTTTGCTCGTAAGGGGTTAATCAATGAAGTGATCGTCGACCCGACCAAGATTTTTTATGACTCCAACGTTCATGCCCATTATCATTTTTACCATGTTGATAGTGGTAAATTGGAAGATATTCCGGTTTCAGCGGTCGCGTTGGACCATTTGCCTGAATTGCCACCTGGTA